>CAZMHW010000046.1:4326-13885 GCA_964566105.1 uncultured Akkermansia sp. | reverse complement strand
CCATAAAAAGATCTTTGTGATCGAACAAAATCGTGACGCGCAAATGAAAAGCATTATCACCATTGAACTGCAGATTGATCCAAACAAACTGATCTCTGTGTTAAACTACGACGGTATGCCAATTACCGCGGACCATATTATGGTTGAGATCACTAAAAATTTATCCTTATCACCACAAATAAACTAAACGATGAGTTACGTACGCCCCAAATTCCGCCATCCGGCACTACCGAAAAACAAACTGGGTTACACGGTTGATTATTACGAAGGTTCTCTTTCTACGCTCTGCGCGGGATGTGGACACGATTCCATCAGCGCCTCTGTTGTTCAGGCTGCTTATGAAATGAATATTGAACCACATAAACTGGCTAAATTATCCGGCATCGGTTGCTCGTCTAAAACACCTGCTTATTTTTTAAGTAACTCTCATGGTTTTAACTCTGTGCACGGACGTATGCCTTCTGTAGCAACGGGGGCTAACCTTGCCAACCGTGACCTGATTTATTTTGGAGTCTCCGGCGACGGCGACACCGCCAGTATTGGGATGGGACAGTTTGTGCATGTGATCCGCAGAAATCTGAACATGGTGTATGTGGTGATGAACAATGGTTGTTATGGTTTAACCAAGGGACAGGATTCAGCAACCGCCGATAACGGTTCTAAAAATAAAAGCGGCCATATCAATCCTTTTGAATCCATTGACCTTGCGAGTCTTGCCATTGAATTAGGCGCTACTTTTGTGGCACAAAGTTTTTCCGGAGACAAAACACATTTAATTCCTTTGATGAAAGCTGCTATGAAACATCCGGGTTTCGCGTTCATCAATGTAATCTCTCCATGCGTAACCTTCAATAACAACGTAGGTTCTACCAAGTCATACGATTATGTACGCGAACACATCGAAGCAACTTCCACCTTGGATTTTGTTCCTGAGATGGCTGAAATTACAACCAGTTACGCGGAAGGTAGTTCTAAAAAAGTGAAAATGCACGACGGTTCCTTTATCCAGTTAAGTAAGTTATCCAGCGATTGGGATCCTCTCGATAAAATGTCGGCCATGAACGCCATGATGAAAGCCAAAGCGAAAGGCGAAATTCTGACAGGTTTACTTTATATGAATCCGGATACTCATGATCTGCATCACACAATCAATTCAAGTGAGCGGCCACTGAATACACTTACCGAAAAAGATCTGTGTCCAGGTTCCGAACTTCTCGGTGAAATAAACGCGGAGTTCCGGTAAGTTTTTACCGGTCTCTGTGAAATTTCTTTGATGCAAAACCCAATTATTGTGCGCTATATTCTTTTTTTGTTTTTATTTTTTTCCCTGGCTCTGAAGTCCCAACGGGAGGATTCCCTGGTGACGTTCGCTGGCCTGGAGTTTAAGAACAGCACGGAGAAGGAATGTTTTGTTCAGTTTTCCCCACAAAATAAAAATTCGTACCTCTCCTTATTTATCACTCCTTTAAACGGGGTACGCTCTTTTAATTTCGGTGAGGTGCAGTTACGGATTGCAAATTGTGTAAGTACTCTTCAGAAGGAGACAGAGGGAAAACCTGAAGCAAAAAAGGTAAAGCATATTTACCGTTATGTGCACGATCATTTTTTCAGGACCTACCGGTTGAGAAATAGTTTTAGCGATATTTTTACAAAAGGGGAGTACAATTGTGTTTCCGCTTCAGCGCTTTATGCCCTCATTTTTCAACGGATGGATATTCCATTTCAGATTATGGAAGCTCCCCGGCATGTGTTTTTGATCGCTTACCCTGAAAGTCACCGGATCCTTATTGAAAGTACCTCACCGGAGGACGGTTATAATTCGTATAGTGAAAACTATGTAGAAAAGTATGTCCGCTCACTTTACATGTCCAAGGTTATTTCTCAGAACGAATTTGAGACAAGAACCATGCGCCAGCTTTTTGAAAAATACTATTATTCCTCCAACGCCATTTCTCTCAAGGAGCTGGCCGGAATCCAGTACAGCAATTATGGTTTGTATTTTATTGATGACGAGGAGTACGGAAAAGCCTCTAAAGAATTTAAAAAGGCTTATTATTTAAACAGTGATGTGCGGGGAAGGTACCTTTTAAAAAGTTCTCTCGCGTACCTTGTGGATAATATTGGCTACAAAGATACGAGTCAGGTAGAAAACCTGGGACTGCTTTGTCATTACAATAACAATGGAGACGCGGATATCAGCTCTGAATACATCCGGAATGAATTTTTGAGAATGAAGGACGCGCAACTCATTAACGAATCGGACGAAGGGAAATTCACAAAATCATTTGCCATTATTAACAGAGAATTAAAAGATACCGCTTTAAAAAATGAATTGGGCTTTATTTACCATTACGAACTTGCCAGAGTAGGATATGTTAAACTCGACCGGGAAGCGGATGTGATGGACCACTTTCAAAAAGCCTATCGTTTAAAACCCGATCAGGCAAATCTGCAGGCGCTGATACTTGCTCATTTCGCACAACGCATCGAGAAGGATAAACAGATGGAGCATGTGCAAAAGATTATTGCTGAGTATGCGGCTAAATTTGAATTTTTGAATGACAATAAACACTTCTTAGCGGTAAAAGCCAATTGCATCCTGGAGTTAGCTTACCAGAATTTTGCTCTGAAAAACGGCGAGAAGGCTGAGTCCTATTTAAAGGAGTTTGAAGTCCTGTGTGGAGAAGGAAATAAAAAACAAGTGGAGGCCGATACTTATTTTGTAGAAAAGGCTTATTCGGAAGGAGCAGGATTTTATTTTAAAAAAGGAAACAGAGCCAGAGCGAAACAAATTCTGCAGAGCGGATTAAATTATGCTCCCGATAATTTTGCTCTGCGCATGAGACTCAGTCAGCTTTAACTTAAAAGTTGTTTGCGGAAGCCATAAAGGAAGTGGTTTTGCAGACGGTGTTCCCCAGGGCGGTTTTCCTTTCGGCACTGAGCTTCACTTCTTTCATCACAAAACCACCTTTTGGAACACTGAATTCCATTATAAAATGGTCCCCCTCTTTTTTTACCGGGACAAGAAATGTACTTTTTTTGTCAGAGTCGTAACTAAGTACTTCAAACAACGCGTCGTCAGACCTGGGGTGTTCAAGACGGATAATAAAGCTAAGCTTGCCTTTCATGAGAACGTCATTTTGTTCGGAGATAGAAATTTTAAAGTCGTTGTTGATCTTTTTTCCGTTTTCAAGCCATTCTTCAGCGCCTGGCAAAGGCCGGCCCTTTTCATAATATACGGTGCTTTTTAATTTCCCACTGTCATAATAAGTTTCCTGTTTACCGTCTTTATCCCCTTCCACGTAGTTAAAATGTTCCAGTAATTTAATGCTCCTGTAACTGTAACGGAGCCAACTCCCGTCAAATACATTGTTCTTGAACCCCGCCTCCCAATAAAGCTTTCCCTGCTTATTGTATTTTTGCCAGCGATTAATCTTTTTCTCCATCCGGTAAATTTGAATCGAAGAACGGGAGCCGTTTTCGTGGTAGAAAAAAGACGTGTCGTTCAGGGTGTCGTTCACATAACGCTGAACGGCTTTGAGATTTCCATTCCGGTAATATTCTTTCAGAGAACCATTTTTCTTCCCGTTTTTATACTCCACGGTTTGTTTGATTTGTTCGGAATTTGGGAAGTAAACGGTTTTTAGTCCGTCGGAAGATAAATTGTCACAGTTTGTAAAACACAGGGCAAAACAAAAAGTAAGAAGCAGGGGAATAGGGTTTTTAGTCATAGAATGTACGAAAAGTATAAAAAACGCGGATTATTTGCAAAAGTATTGAGTGATCAAACTGGTCTAAGTATTTCACAGATTAGTCTAAAACCAAGAGACTTTTTGTATTTACCTGGAGTCTGAGGGAAACCTCATAACTTTTAGTGGGTATAATCAGGTAGATTAAAATGTAAGAGTATGTTTACCCGTTTACAAAAATTATTGATCGTGCTGGGTCTCCTGACACCCATCACTTGGTTTATAGGTTAGTAGTCAGGTTGTGTTAGTTAGTTGTAAAAAAGGGGATGTAGAATCCCCTTTTTTTAGTTTATTCAATAATGAGTTTAAGGTGTTGCAGGCTTGTTCCTTTTTCTGTGATCCTTAAGGTATAGATACCTTTTGCCTGATCCGACAAGTTGTAGTTGTTTTTTAGTTCGAGGAGTTGAACCCTGTAAACCAGTTGTCCGAGCGAATTGAACACTTCAAGCAAACAGTTTTGGGAATGACCATTTAAGTGAACGGTAAATTGGCCGTGGTTAGGGTTAGGATATATGCGAATGCCATTTTCTCCCTGACTGATACCGGCCAGTCCTGTGCAGTCACCCACCACTTGTTCGTAAGACGTAGTATCTGAACATCCATTGGCATCCACGCCACTTACAGTAAAGGTGGTATTAACCAGTGGTTTTATCTGAATGCTCTGTGTGGTATCTGAATTGTCCCACAGGTATTTTAAAGCCCCACTCACGGTTAACAACGCAGAATCACCTAAACATAAAAAAGGAGTTGTGCTGTTTACCTGAAGTGTTGGTTTTGGAAAAGGAGTTAGCGTGATACTGCCAGTGCCCTGACATCCGTTTGCGTCTGTTCCTGTTACAGAATAATTCAGGTTAGGAGATGTGAGCACAGAGATGGACGGGCTGCTCTGGCTGTTACTCCATACAAAACTCTGAGCCCCGGAAGCGTTCAGCGTCACCGTGCTTCCTTCGCACACGAGCGAGTTACCCGTCACACTGATTACAGGTAAAGCGTTAATACCGATAAAAATGCTTGCGTTACCCTGACAACCGTTAGTGGATGTTCCACTTACTGAATAGGTGGCAGGACCGTTAGGGGTGAAAGGAATATTATTGACAACTCCACCGGACCAGGTGTAAGTATTTGCGCCGCTGCCCTGCAAAACAACCGTACTTCCGGAACAGACCACGGTGTTGCTCGCAACCACAGTAACCGAAGGTGATGTGGAGACGTTAACCGTTTGTGTGGCACCGGCCTGACAACCATTAACGTCTGTGCCCAACACAGAATAGGTGGATGCACTGGAAGGAGAAACGGTAATGGAGGGCTGAGTACTGCTTGTGTTCCAGATATAAGAAACGGCGCCCGAGGCGGTAAGCGTTACAGGTGTTCCGTTACATACAACAGAGTTTCCGTTGATACTCACGGTAGGCAGAGAATTAACCAATACACTCACGGAGGCTGTATTGCTACAACCAAAAGCGTCGGTAATTGTTACCGAGTAGTTTGTGGCAACCAGTGGTGATACAGAGACAGACTGGGTGGTGTTACTGGTTGTCCAACTGTAATTAATGGCCGTAGGAGCAAGAGCCGTGAGGGTAGTGCTTTTTCCTGAACAAATAACGGTATTTCCACTAATGTTTAGAGAAGGTGAGGGAATCATCACCAGGGAGGCGGTCACAGCGTTGGAGAAAGAATTACTGCAGCCGTTAGCTCCTGTTCCTATAACCTGGTATACAGAACTTGAAGTAGGGGTCACAATTACCGTGGGTGTATTACTAACAAGTGAACCCACGTTCCAGGTGTACGATAAGGCCCCTAAGGCTGTTAATGTAGACTGAGCTCCCTGGCAAACCGTGTAAGCACTTGCTGTGATGCTCAGTGACGGGAGCGGAAGAATGTTTACGGTAGCACTTACAGGATTTGAAGAACAACCTGTGGTATTGGTGCCTACAACTGTTATCACCGTAGAGTTCCCCGCACTGAGGGTAATGGAAGATCCGGACATAGCATTAGACCAGGTGTAAGAAGAGTTGGCTCCTGAGGCGGTGAGTGTGGCAGTTGTGAATGCACAGACGGTGGTTGACGATGGCGAAACACTCACCACGGGAAGACTGTTGGTAATCACACCGACAGTTGCCGTTGCTATACAATTAGCGGCATTGATTCCGGAAACGGTGTAAACAGTATTTGAAAAAGGAAGAAAACTTACAACAGGACTCACGATTGATCCGTTCCATGTGTAGCTTGAGGCGCCGGATGCAGTAAATGCCGCGGCGCTGCCGATACATACAGAAGCTGAAGGAGGGTTGATGGATAAGGTTGGCAGAGGGATTGTTGTTACACCAAAAAACACGGTGTTGGTGCAACCTTGCGCACTTGCCCCTGTCAATTGATAAAATAAACTACTGGCAGGTATGAGTGTTGCGGAAGTGCCGGTTACAGTGCCATTCCAGGTATACGTAGAGGCGCCGGAGGCTGTAAAACTTGTTGGGCTGAGTGCACATACCGTTGCTGAAGGAGGTGTGACGGTGATGGAAGGAAGACTGTAAAGACCTATAGCAACGGTAGCAGAACTCACGCAGCCCGCCGAATTACTGCCATTCACTGTGTAAACACCCGGTGATGAAGGATTGAAGGTGATGGTATTTCCGTTAGCTGAATTCGACCAGGTATAGGTATTGGCGCCAAAGGCCGTAAATGATACCGGCGAGGAAGGACATACCGAAGCCGCTGAAACTGCGGTAGTAATAAGTGGTACGGTGCTGGTGTTTACCGTTAGGTTGGTCTGTGCCTGACAAGTGCCGTTTGATCCTGTAAGCGTGTACGTGGTTGTTCCGCCGGGTGAAATAGTCTGAGTGCTGGCGTTGGAACCACTGTCCCAGGTATAACTGGTGGCACCGTTCGCAACCAGAGTTCCTGTCTGGCCGAGACAGGCCACGGTGCTTCCGGTAATGTAAACAGTTGGATTGGCGCTTATGCTTAACGTCCGTGTGGTACTTAGAGAACAACCTCCGGATTCTCCCGTAAGGGTATAAACACTTGTAACACTCGGACTAACTGTTACAGAAGGGGTAAATGCCCCGGTACTCCAGGTATAATTACTGGCTCCGGTGGCTGTTAAACTTGCTGTTTGTCCGTTGCAAATACTCGATGGTCCACTGACATTAATTGTAAAAACTGGTACTACCGCAACGTTAATTGATTTTGTATCGGTGCAGGATGAACTGTTGCGGCCAATTACCGTGTAGACAGTGGAGGTGGAAGGGCTCACCACAATGGAAGAAGCGACTGTACCAGTGCTCCAGGTATAGCTGACAGCGCCACCAGCCGTTAGTGTCGCACTCTGTCCGCTACATAATGTCGAACTGCTGCTTACGTTTACTGTTGGAGAAGAAATAGGACTTAAGACAGTTGTTGCGGTGTTACTACACCCATTCGTGTATGAACCCGTTACACTGTAAATGGTGGTTGCTGTTGGTGATGGTGTGATTGTGGCACCCGTGGCTCCGGTACTCCAGGAGTAGTTTGTGGCCCCTGTGGCACTTAAAGTTGTCTGAACACCCGAGCAAACATTACCTGTTGGTGAAATAACCGAAACGGAAGGAGTTGGTTGTACGAAGACGTTAATATTAAAGACAGTATCGGCAGGGCAGGGCGCATTCTTGTAAACCAGGTAATAAGAGGCGGAGGCATTTAAAAAAAGAGAAAGTGTAGGGCTTATGCTTGAATTACTCCAGAGGTAACTGTTGGCGCCACTGACAACTAGACTTGAGCCCTTTCCGGAGCAGATTGTGTTTTGAGTCGAACTTAAACTGAGAGTAGGTGGTGATACAATGGTAACCGTTGCAATATTTGATGTGCTGGAAAGAGAGTAGGCCGGACAACTCGTTGAAAGTTTAAAATAGTAGATCCCGTCGGGAAACCCATTAACCGTGTAACTTGGCGTGTTAAATCCTGTGCCACTTGACACGTTAGTGTAAGTTCCCGCTGCGGAGGTCGACACCAACCACTGATTCACAATGTCAATACCGGCGGACACTGTAGATGAACTTACTGTCATGGGAATGGCAGAACACATGGTAAATGTATTTGGAGAATCAATAGTTCCTGCAATAGCGCCGGTGCAGGTAGCGGTGCTGGTGAATTCGTCCGCACCAACGTCAGGGGTGCTTGTGTTACGGACTTGATTATCGATGTCTGCAGTAACTCCTGAGACTGGTATCCCAAGGTTTTGTAGATAATAATTTTTTTGCGATCCCGGATTTAAATGTCCGTCTGTCATCGAAACAAATTCAGGTTCAAGGGTTGTGGAAGTTGGGCCACCGTTAAATCCGTAAGTAGAGCCTATCCCCGAGGTGAAATAATTATTATGATCAAGGTAAGAAAAGGAAAGGTTGCCGTCACCAACATCCATTAATCTCGAAAAAGAAGCGGAAGCAAACTGGTTGTTCACGTTGTTGTAGATGAGGTTATTCCTCATGTCAATATTCCTCGATCCACTGTTTATTACAACTCCTTTGGAAGTAAGGTACCATGAGAAATTGACGACCGTCGATCCCTGGGTAAGCGCAATGGTATTGTTGTACATTTTTATACCGCTGCCACTTAAAATGAGTCCCGTTGGTTCTGTCAGGTTGCCAATGTTGGTAAAACCTACATCCACAATCATGTTATTCTGCAGCACACAATTTTCATTGGCGCTGATAGACATACCTGTGGAAACGTTGTTAGAACTCCCCTTTACGCTTAACACCGAATTGTTCTTTACAAAAATGCTGTCATACCCGCTAATACCTATTCCAAAGATCTGTGTAAGGCCCCAGGGCGAACTGATGTTACTCACGGTGTTGTTTGTAATACTAAGCGCACGTGCGTTATTAATGGAGATGCCACTGCCAAGATTGGCTGTTGACGAACTTGCGGGGCCAAACTGGTTGTTACTAATGTCCCAGTGATGGGAGATGCCTGTTAACGTACTATTGGAAGTGCTGCTGCCCCATAAACCATAACGCGTAGAAGTAAAGGTGTTTTGTTTTACAGAAATAAAATTATTGTTGACGCCGGCCAGTTCGCTAAACGCGTAAGTTTGTGTGCTTGCTCCCAGAGTTATGCCGTAAGAGAGAGAGTTGCTTACCGTGGAACTGAGTTTCATGTTTTGAATGCTGATGTGGTGGCATCCGCCGGCGGGCGAATTGCTACTGCCAATCAGGATGTCTGTGGTTGGTTTAAGTGTGCTCGTTCCAAGCGCGGTAATTCCAGAGGAGGAATTATTCAGGCCGTCAACCGTTATGTACATGGCATCCTCAAATTTAACCAGCGCGGTGTCGGAATTGGCGGTGCTTGTAATTACTGCGTTTACACCTGTGGCAGGTACAATTAAAAGAGAGTTGTTCTGGCTGGCCAGAGGATTTTTTTTGAAAGTTACGGGGAACGTTTCATTGCTTGAATACAAAGCATCACTTAAAACAAAGGTAACGGGTCCGGTTAAACAGGCGTTGTTATAAGCTCTGGCAGCGGCGGTAAGCGTGGTAAAAGTTCCTGATGTTCCTACGGTATAGGTTCCTCCGAGAGATGGAAAGATCGAATACGTTAGAGGAGCGGGGGCGTTGGTAATGTTAGTCACGCCGGTGCCTGCGTAAAGAGATACAGGAAGTGTGGTAAGGTGCAGTGGTGTGCTAACATCCTGCACGGCCAGGAAATAAGAAATTTTCGAATAGAGTGGGGCGCTGTAACTTAAAATAAAGGTCCACACACCCAGGGTAGCGCTGCCTGAAGTGAGGGTGCCTGCCGCGTTGTTATAAGAGCCGGTTCCTATTTTATAATAAAGG
>CAZMHW010000046.1:3109-4316 GCA_964566105.1 uncultured Akkermansia sp. | reverse complement strand
CTTGCTACACCGCTCGCGTCACTTATCAGGGCGGTATAGGTACGTGTGCTTGTGTTGCAGGGATCGGTGCTGAAACCTGAACTCACAATGACCGGTGCAGATACATCCGTTCCGGAGCCTGTGTAATTTCCTTCGATGGCGCCTATGTCCGGAAAGGGATAATTCCGGATAGTACCGTTAAAATCATCGCTAACTTCCGGCAAGGGAATACCGCCTGATTCTACCAAAGTGCTGGGAGTGTTACTTACCGCAAGGTAATTGGTAGCCGACCAGGTGGTGGAAGCAAAGGCCACATTTTCCACGCCGGAATTATTTTCTGCTCCGTTCATGGGTACCTGTGCCGCCGCAAGTGTATTGTAAGCCGTGTTGCCAACCTTTAACAAGGTGTTTGCCGGTCCTGAGCTTCCAGCGTAGAAAATATTGTTATTGGAAGCGGCATTGTAAATGGTTGCAGCGTCTTTATAAACAGCAGCAATACTTCCGGTGCCCGATGCGGTGCATAAATTAATAAGGATGTTGTTTTTAAGTGTTACATCCACCACCGTGGCATAACTGTCAACATAAACACACTCCGCGCCAAGGGCAGTTCCTGTGAGGTAAATGGTGTTGTTGTAAAGACGTGCGTATTTTGGGTAATAAATGGAAACGCCAATAACCGCGTCCGCAAAGGATGCTCCGGGCGCACTTAAATGTCCGATAACATTGTTAAAGATGTTAGCAGTGGATGTTCCCTGGCATAAAATGCCGGTTACCTGTCCCAGCGTACAATTTAAATTTGCTATTTTATTTTTGTAAAATTTAAATTCCGAATCAAACGAATTCAGGCTGGCGCCATATACATTAGCGTTTGAATTGTTGGATAGGTTGGTGAACTGATTGTTGTAGATCTCTGTGAAATAAGTTTGCATCACACTATTGTCGAGGGAAACTCCTGTAATATTACCTTTAAAACTTACGCCGGTGAGTGTGTTGTTATGCATGGACGAGGCTGCGGATATTTTACCTTCTCCCATACCTGTGAGAGCATAACCTACAAAGTTGCCACTGGCATTGTAATTGATATTGGAAATAACGTTGTTATAGATCTGTTTGTTGGGGTAAGGAACCGCGTTGCCTTCACCCAGGTAAAAGCCATAAAAATTACCTGTACCACTCACGGTGCTGGTGATATTCGAAAAATTATTGGCCATGAAACTCATGCTGCTTG
>CAZMHW010000046.1:0-3099 GCA_964566105.1 uncultured Akkermansia sp. | reverse complement strand
GAGGTGTTGGAAGCGTAATAACAGGCAAAACTTCCCGAAGCCGCCGTTCGGGTAAAACCGGTTATGACGCTGTTGTTGTTCACACTCAGACTTTGTTTTACGGCTGCTGAGTTTTTAATTAGGTTTATGATTCCCGAAATGTTCACCGACAGGTTGTTCCATGAATTATTACTTAGCTGCAGGGAAGCATTCTGACCGCCGGCACTGATGTAATTGGCCTGGCCCGATCCTCCCATTCCACTTATCTGCTGGAAGGTGTTGTTGGAAATGTTTACCTGCGTGGAGTAGGTACCGCTGGTGCTTTCTATCGCGTTTAAGGTGCCGGAAAAAGTCCCTGAAATAGTGCCTGAGCAAAGGTTGTTGGTAATGTTGATGGAAGTGCCGACAGATCCGGTGTTGCTCACATAAGAAAAGACACCGGTGTTCATGGAAATGTTGTTATTGGTAAACGTGTTTCCTGAGATCACCAGATAATCCGGCGCCGCAGTATTAAGGATGCCTTTGAAATTAAAACCAAGAAAGGCGACTGAAGTGGTGGAATTGGCAATGAGATTGTTGGAAATATTTACGGTGTTGTTCGCCGCTGTGGAGCCTCCGTTGTTCTCAATGGCCAGGGCATTGATGCAGGTGGTACCTCCTTTTAAACAGAGTGTGTTGCTCAGGATACTGACATTGGAAGAAATACCGATATCGTTTTGAATGAGCCTCAGATCGCCGAGATGGTCCGTTCCACTGCCGTTGTTACTGTTAATTACATTGTTGCTGATGTTGATGTTGTATTGCGCTTTGGTGAGAATACCTGTAGCTGCAACAGTTCCGCCGCCTCCAAAATTAATAATGGTATTTCCGGTTACCGCGTTTAACCCACCAATGTCATTGTTGGCATCCAGTTTTGAAATGTTGGTGGTGTTCGTGTAGCCATTAATGGCGATCCCGATGTTGCAATTCTGGATGAGGTTCGCGTAAAAACGGTTGTTGGAATTGGTGCCGGGAAATGTGTTTACAAAAACAACGGTGGTGTGTGAGTTGGAAGCCGTGCTGGCAAATTCTATACCGCGTGATCCCGGCAGGTAATTCCCCGACGGGGCTGCAGCGTTGTTAACTCTTTTTAAAGTGATCACACAGTTTTTGATGAGGTTGTTCTGGCAACCGTCATCACCATTGGTTTTAAAAAAACCATAACCAAATTCCATGGTGGCGGGATTTGTGGTGTTAGGATCGTTGATGTCAATTCCATCTATGGTAATGTAATCTGAACCTATAAAACGCCACACACCATCCTGCTTCGCGGAAGTTGGGGTCGCGGTTCCTCCTGTAGGTGCTACTAACAGGGGGTTGGCGCCTGCACCACTTTTTTGAAAGGTGATGGTGTTAATGGAAGAAGTTCCAACAACATTGGTAAGACTGTAGCCTCCGGCACTTACGGTTTCGGTATAACCAGCCGAAATATTTACTGTTACCGGGCCGGTAATGCCATAGGTATTCAGTACGGTGAGGATACTGCCAATGCTGGTGTAAGTCCCGGGAACAGCGTAAACACCTGATAATTGAGCAAAGGAGGTTTGTTTAAGAAACAAGGTCAGTGCCAGGCACAAAAGATAAAGTATGTTTTTTTTCATAGGTCGTATAACATGTGAATTTTTAGCTGAAATTCCGGAACCCGATCGGGCTGTAATCCTGAAATCTTGGGTAAAAATCGCGTACCGAAGATACTGATTTTAAGAAAAAACAGGACGGTCTTAGTGTTAAAAACGAAGTAACTTTACTTGATTTTTTTTCAGATAAATTTTGTTTTTACGAGGTGATACGGGGTTTTTCAATACAGATTTGGGTGTAACGGGGTTTGTTGTGTTCTTCCACTAAGACACTTAGGGTACAAAGGGACATTGCGGATTTCAGGAGGATCGATGTAACTGTAGTGTTGTTTGTAAAAACCCCTTTTTTAACTGATTCTGGATGCATTTCTGATAAGTTGCAGTTTTTCCTTTGTAAACCTCACATCCCCAAAATTGTGTAAACTGTTTCCAAAGTCCTGTAACAGCCTTGAGGTTTGTTCCCATACTTTTGTACCGTTAAATCAATGAAAACAACAAATAACTAAAATCAGTAAAATGAAAGATGTATTACTTTGTAAAACTACAATTTGTACTTGTGAGACTTGTACATGTGGCACTGACAGTGACGGAAAAAACTGCCTCTGTGGTTGTAACTGCTGTCATTAAATAAAAAGGGCGGCCCATAAGGACCGCCCCGTATTTGGATAAGAGAAATATTATTTTTCAGCAACTACCATGCGTTTCGAATCCATAACTTTTCCATCGGCTACAATCGAATAGATGTAAATGCCTGCGGCTAGTTTTTCGGAAGTAATGTTAATAGAAGCCTTACCTCTTTGAGTCAACGGAAAACTTGTTATTTGTTTTCCTGACAGATCGTAAACTGCCATGAAAGCGTCATTTATCTGTTGAGGTAAAGTGAAATTAATAGTTGTTTCGCGGCTAAATGGATTTGGAATGTTTTGATCCATTGTAAAACCTCCCATGTCCGGGTTAAGTTGATTTACTCCTGTTGCGTTTGTTGATTTTGTGAGGAGTTCGTTGATTTGTTGTTGTTGCATATCAACCAGGTTCTTCAAATCGCTGTTTTGTTTATTTTGATCTACAAGTTGCTTTTGTTGCTCCTGAATACCAGAAATCAACAGCGGAATTAAACTGATGTAGTTGACAGCTTTATAGTCAGGGTTGGAAATCAATACCTTGCCGTCTTTGTCTTTGTAAGATATACTTTTGATATCTTTAACTGAGCCCGGAAACACGGCTTCCAGTTCTTGCGCAATGAGTCCCATTTGTTTCCCTTCCGGAAAGTTCATTCCGGGAAATTCATCTTTTTTGTACACATAGGTGCTCGGCTTTAAAGCTAAAATTTTATCTAAAGAGTTAGTTAAAGGCTCTATTTGATCTTTAAACTTTTTGTCGCTTGTGTTAAATAACCCATTGCCAGCAACATCCAAATCACCTGTCACATGGGCATCTCCCCAAAATAAACCTCCGTACACATTTCCAGTTAAACCTGGTAAGCGAATGCCATAGCCTTCTACTC
>CAZMHW010000045.1:0-13909 GCA_964566105.1 uncultured Akkermansia sp. | reverse complement strand
AGTAAAGTGAGATCGGGTTTTACCAACGGAATGTATCTTTTTTGAGTAAGGTCGAAATACTCAGTCTTTATCATTTTTAGTTCCCCATTCTCTTCCATCTTATTGAGCACGGAATCTAATCTTTGAGGAACGGGGCCATAAGGTAATTTTTTAAAGGTAGCGCCAATCATGTGCTCTTCGTATACTTCGTAATAATTGAATTCAGAAAAGTACAAGAGTTTGTAAAGAACAGTTTCGCCTACATTAGGCTTACCAGCGCATTTTTCAAGAATGTAAAGTAAAATTTGTTTGAATTTCTCGACGTTTAATTTCGGAATAGAAATACGCTCTTCTACTTTTTCTTTCTTTTTTGTTGATTCGTTGATAGGATCAGCGTTTATTTCAAATTTCGTCGAAAGGAAACTATCGATTGAAAACTCCAGGCTATGTGAAAATAATAAGATCTCCTCTGCGCTTACACTCCGATTGCCCGATTCAATCTGGGTTAGCGAAGGGCGGGTAATGCCAATCTTCTTAGCAAGTTCTTCCTGTGAATAGCCGCGGTGTTTTCTAAGTTTTGCAATACGTTTACCTATTTCTTCCTGATTGATCATGTTTGATTTTAAATCCTTTCGTATCACAAAAATACGATATGTTGTTAAATAAAACAAACACTTGTTTGATTATCATACATAAAATTTTATAACATTGAGACTACAAAACGCGAGCGTATAAATCAGAAGCTAAAGTGGACTACCGGTAGTCGTTATTTTCAATAAAACTGGCCGAAAGTTTAGCATGTCGAACACTTTCCGCGACAGGCCCCTGGGACCAAACAGAATTTGCAAAAAGCAAAATGAGGGAAATGTAAAGCAAACGCATATTTACCGACATTGTAACTTTAAAGGCAATATCAGAATTCGTATTAGATTCTCATTTGACTCAGCGAAAGCCCCCCTTTACTAACTTGAATACTGGTATTAGAAATTAGTTGCAAAAACTTAAAATCAGAAAGCAAATTCATTTTACAGTCGTCTCACACGAAACCAAGGTCCAGTGATTCTTTGCGGGATATTAGCAAGATTTTTTGTCCTGACAATTTACTTGTACTATCTCCAACATAGCACCTTCGCTTCCACAAGCACTCTTTACATTCAGAGAAAAATTCAGTGAGAAAAAAAAAGACACATTGAATTTAAAATAACAAAACAAATACGCTCTATTTTTCAACACCTCACTCAGAAGAAATTCAAATTAAGGCACATCGTATGACTTCTTTAATATGGTTAGACATTTTGTTCGTTCCTCGTGGCAGTTGTCATCTTATTCGTGAAGTATTATTTAGCTTTTTTGAAAAAATAATATGAGCATGAACTGCAAACGGTTCATTCCAATTTAATTCTACATCCATTTTGGTGAGATCACATTAAGCTACATCCAGTGCCGGCCACATTGCTGTATGGTGCGGATTTTCCCAGAAGAACTGCATCAATCACATTCTTTAGATAAAAGTTCTTAACCATACCCATGTTTTTTACAGCATCATCTATTGCTCCTTTGTAAAGCACCCGGTTGTTTTTATCAAGAACTACACAATCAGTACTCACCTTTGGTTGGTATCGCTTTAAAAGCTGCAAACCACTGTCCTTTTTAAAGGATACCTTCCAGTCAAGCTGCTTTAATAATTCTTCGATTTTAGGAGCACTGTCTTCCTTTCCAACAAAAATGAGCTGAAAATTCACTTTGTTCGAATAGTTCCTGAGCAATGAACCAAAAGAATCTTTATGCGAATAAACACAGGGGCAGTCGGATTGCAGAAAAACATAAATAGTAGGCCTGCCAGCCGGCTTCATACTAAGTAATATTGCCGGTAAAGCGAAGAAGATTATTATTCTTACATACGGTTTCATAGTTCTATTTGGCCTTAATTAATCCTATTGCGCCAGATTCTACGCTCGCAAAATTATGATCCACAAAAGCATAAGTTCCCGATTCGGGCACTACAAATTCAACAATCGCGCCGCTGCTTGATCCTAGCAGGACAGTCTGCATACCGTGCATCTCATTGTATGGGTTCCCATCCAGCCAAACCTTGTCAAAGATCGTTCCCACAATGTGAAAGCTTGACGGAAGGTTAGGTCCGGTATTCAAAACATACAGACGAACACGCTCTCCCGCTTTAGCTTCGAGTGGATGTTGTACATATTGCTTATACTTTCCATTAAATGTCACAAAGCTTGGTTGTCTGAGTTTGGCTGCTTCCATATCGGTGATATGAAGGGTGTCATTCATTTTCTTCAGGTAATATTCATTCTGTATTAAAGCGTACTCCCTGTCTACTTTTCCCGGAAAACCTTCTTCCGGGTCAACGATCACCATGCCGATCATGCCGGAGATCATGTGTTGAAGTATGGCCGGTGTTCCGCAATGGTACATGAACACCCCCGGGTAGTTTGCTGTCCATTGAAAATGAATGGTTTCTCCGACATTGAGAATACGGTATTTATCTTCCGGGTTTACCATTGCCGCGTGGAAATCAATCGAATGAGGCATAGCGACTGATAACTTAGCGGTTTCATTAGAGCGGTTGGTCATTGTGAAGTCTACTGTCTGCCCCACCTTCACATGGAGAACTGGTCCCGGAATAGAATCCCCGAATATCCAGGCCCAAAAAGTGACACCCTCCGCAACGGTCACTTTTTTGTGCTGCACATCAATCCTCACGCTTACTTTGTCGTCATTGACCACAGCAGGAACCGTCGGCGCATAGGCAACAGGCCCTTCTATATAGGAGGCAGGAGGCGTTTCTTTTGTTATGGTTGCTTTAGGGGAACCATAGACTTTTTGTTCATTATTAGTAGATCCGTTATTTGTATTTTGTTGGCTACAACCACAGAGTGCTGCAAGTGCCACGCTTGTTATGAGTGAAAAGAATTTTGTTGTTTTCATGATTAATTATTTTGTACTCCCTTTACGGAGCAATTTATGTGATTGGTACTTAGGAAAATTTATAAAAAGGAATGGCACTTGCCAAAAGGCATTAAGAATAGTTGTGCCGGAACCGGATCAGATCCGTAAATTACGAATTGCCATATAAATTGGCCTTGTACTTACTGATTTTGCGACAATAGCCCAATTGTGAGAAAAACTATAAGAGGGTCTGAAATCAGATGTTGAAATTAGGAGATCGCCGCAGGGATTTTTTTGGGTCTTATTTTCCTTTTTATCCATGAGAAGATAGACCGAAGAAGCACTCGTCTTAATCACGGCATCTGATGATAAACCGTATTTCTCGGTTTTCTCTGAGTGGGATAACAGGTTAATGTTTCTGGCGCAATTCACCCCGATACAACCCAGGAAGTTTATCAGGAAGAGGAAAGTAATAACACTATTTTTATAACGTCTCATACAAACATTAAGTTGTAAAGGTATTTGAACAAGTGCTCCGCGTAAATGATTCCTACCCTTCTTTTTTGTGATTTTAATCAGTCCGCGAAAATATGATTAAAGGCTTGGTGCAAAATAGTGTTACTAATTTCATATAGGTTTGAAATAATTAACAGAAGTGTATTGTACTATTCGCAACACTACCTGTTGTATTAAACACTATATGGCCTCAGTATTTGGCTAATAATTTCTTAATACTTAGGCCTTGTACCACTATGGAAAACAAAACAATGCAATACGTACTTACAATAAACAAACTACTTCCATTCATTTTATTGCTTAATGACAAGGCGAGCGCGATGGAGATCCCTCCCCGCAAACCGCCCCAGGTTAAAACGGCTAAATTCAGGCTTTTGCGTGGTTCCTTCCGATTAAACACAAAAAATGCGGGTAACAGTGAGATATAGCGGGCCAATAAGGCCGCGACAATTAAAATACAACCAATGACAATGAAATTAAAATCAAAGGGCACTAAAAATATTTCCAAACCCATTAATACAAATAAAATGGTGTTACAAATTTCATCGATCAGTTCCCAGAATTTATCAACGTATTCGGCAGTAATATCAGACATGGCATAAGCTTTACCTGAATTACCAATCAACAACCCTGCCACTACCATTGCCAACGGGCCGGATGCATGAACCTGCGAAGCAATGGAATATCCACCCGTTACAACAGCAAGTGTTATCATGATTTCAGTTTGATAATGATCAATGTTTTTCATCAACCAATAACCCATGTATCCAATAATTAACCCAATCGCCAGTCCACCCAGAACTTCCATTGCAAATATTTTTGATATGTTAACAAATGTAAACGAATTATCTCCCCCTGTTATTAACGAATAAATAACTGCAAACACAACCACCCCTACTCCATCATTGAACAAAGACTCTCCAATTATTTCTGTTTTTAGCTTTTGCGGAATTTTATATTGAGAGAGAATACCGATCACAGCAATTGGATCAGTTGGAGAAATTAACGCGCCAAATAAAAAACATGAAATCAAATTAATATCGTAACCAAACCAACCTATTACTAAAAAAGTTAACAGGCCTATAATTAAAGTTGAAATTAAAACGCCGATGGTTGCATATGAGAATACGGTTGCCCTCGCACCTTTTAGTTGACCTATATTTACATGTAGGGAGCCGGCGAACAATAAAAAACAGAGGATAAAATCAAGGACAAAAGAACTGAAGTCGAAACCCGTTAAAAAATTCCTCAAAGGGGATATGTAATTTGGATTAAAACTCTCCAAAAATTTTAATGCTACGCCCAATACAACGCTTATGAGCATCACACCAATTGTTGTGGGCAATCGTAGCCATTTGTGATTTATGTAACCGAAGATGGCTGACAGCGTTATAATAATTGCAAAAAAATCGAGCATCATACCAAATCTATGTAGTTAAGGAGTTTAAGAGTATCCACTAATCTTATTTTTCTTCCATCTGTATTTAAAATTCCTTCTTTTTTAAACTGCGTTAAAATTCTCACACAGGTTTCCGTCGTTGTTCCGCAAAAACTCCCCAAATCCTCTCTTCCAATATTTATAACGGATGTGTTATCGTCAGGTTGTTTTTTATACTTCTCGTTAAGTATTAATAATGCCAGTGCCACCCTTTCTTTAACGGATTTATGTGAGAAAGTCGCCAATAAGTTCACCCAGACATTAAATTCGTAACTAAGGAGTCTTAGCAAATTTTTCATCATTGTGGGTGAGTCCTCCAGGGTTTTTAAAAATACGGACTTAGGATAAAAACGTAATTGACACTCTTCCATGGTTTCGGCAGAAACAGGATTTTTTGTGTCACTTAAAATTGGCCTGAATCCGAAAAACTCTCCCCTGGTATACAAATAAACGATCTGAAATTTACCTTCAGAATTACTTTGATATATTTTAACCTTACCCTTAATTAATTTGTACACCCCATCAGGATATGTACCTTCCTTCATAATAATTTTATTTTTGGGCACTGAGATTAACTTACTGTTCAAATCCAATTCCTTAGAAATACTTTTTCGAACATTATCGAAAATGGTATCACTTCTGTAATAGTATTTTTCACGTATTCTATTCATACATCAACACTCACAATTTACGAATTAAATCCTAAGCGGCGATAATGAACACTTGCTCAAATCCATTGACGCTTGTCAATGGATTTGCCCTATAGCACATCTAACTTGGCTTGAGATTATCCGGTCAACGCGTACATCCCGGATATTTTTCGTATAACTCATGGAGACACTAAACACAAATACCATCACAAAAAAAATTAAACAAAGGAAACTAAAAGTACAGGACTACGAGGAGGTAACGCGGATTCAGTTAAGCTGTTTTCCAGGCATGAAACCCTGGTCAAAAGAACAATTTAACAGCCTTTTAGAGCATTTCGCTGAAGGGCAATTTTGCATTCAGTACGGCAAAAAAATCATTGCTTCGTCCTGCTGTCTTATTATAAACTTTGATGATTACAGTGAAACCTCTACCTGGGGAGAGTTAACAGACAATGGTTTTATCTCTAACCATAATCCTTATGGAGACACCCTGTATGGCATGGAAATGATGGTGGAACCGGAATACCGTGGTATGAAATTGTCACGCAGGTTATATGATGAACGAAAAAACTTAGCCAAAAAATTTAACCTTAAACGTATCATTATCGGAGGCCGGTTGCCAAACTACTGCAAGTATTCTGACAAAATGAACATTGAAACCTATGTTACTAAGGTAACAGACAAATCGGTTTATGATCCGGTACTTACCGCTCAACTCTCAAACGGTTTTATTTTAAGGCGCGTTTTACCGGGTTATCTCCCAAACGACAAGGAATCGTGTGGTTACGCCACATTATTAGAATGGGTAAATTTTAATTATCATACCAAACCAGACGCTTCGGTTATGCACAACCCCTATGTCAGAGTAAGTGCCATTCAATACCAAATGCGCGCTATTAAGGATTTTTCAGAATTCGAAAAGCATTGCGAATTTTTTATAGATACCGCTTCCGATTACAGAAGCGATTTTGTAGTGTTTCCAGAAATGTTAACGCTTCAACTTCTTTCGTTTTTACCCAGCAAAAACCCAGCGCAGGCTGTGCGTGAGTTACACAAGTATACGCCTCAGTATGAAAAACTGTTTACCCGACTGGCAATAAAATACAATATTAACATTGTTGCCGGATCGCATTTTGTAATGGAGAACGAGAACCTTTATAACGTTTCTTACCTATTCAGAAGAGATGGATCATTTGACAAACAATATAAAATTCATATTACTCCCTCCGAGAAGAAGTGGTGGGGAGTGAAAAGTGGTGATAAAATCAAAGTATTTAATACTGACAAAGGCAAAGTTGCTATTTTAATTTGTTACGACAGCGAATTTCCCGAACTAGCCCGGATTGCAGTGAGCAAAGGTGCTAAGATCATCTTTGTTCCATTCAATACAGATGACAGAAGAGGGTATTTAAGAGTGCGGTACTGTTCACAAGCACGGGCTATTGAAAACCAGGTATACGTGATTATTACCGGATGTGTTGGCAATTTACCGGATGTTGAAAACCTCGACGTTCATTTTTCTCAGTCAGCCATATTTACACCATCTGATGTTGAATTTCACAGAGAAGCCATTGCTTCAGAAGCTACTCCAAATTCAGAAACACTCATTTATCAGGACTTGGATCTAAATTTATTGAAACGAAATAGAGAAATGGGCTCCGTTCAAACCTGGAATGACCGGTCGCAGGGATTTTACAAGATTCATTACACGGAAGACAATTCAACTCATGAAATCTAAAAAGGCAGCCCCGTTTAACAAACCCGGTGAATAATAAACCAGTTTATGGAAAAACACTTGCTAAGAGAAATCATACAGATAGTTAAATACCGATTTAACCTTGAAGAGGACAAAGCTTCGGATGTTGAATTGCATGAAAGCATAAAAAAAGCCGTTGAGTTTAAGGGTATGAACATTTGGACCTTAATCTTTGCCATTTTTATTGCCTCGATCGGTCTGAACGTTAATTCAACTGCCGTCATAATTGGCGCCATGCTTATATCTCCCCTTATGGGACCAATAATGGGAGTGGGCATGGGTGCAGGTGTTTTTGATTTCGAGCTGATAAAAAAAGCTTCAAAAAATTTATTCATTGCTACTATTGTCGGACTTGTTACGTCAACTATCTATTTTCTAATATCTCCAATAAATCATGCGCAATCAGAGATATTGGCCCGTACAAGTCCAACCATATATGACGTGCTCATTGCTTTTTTTGGAGGTTTGGCCGGTATTGTGGCCAGTACCAGAAGAAAATATAACAATGTTATTCCGGGAGTGGCCATCGCAACAGCTTTGATGCCACCGTTATGTACCGCTGGTTACGGATTAGCGACCGGCCAATTGTCCTATTTTTTTAGCGCTTTTTATTTGTATTTAATAAATAGTGTTTTCATTAGCATTTCTACCTTTTTGATGGTACGATTTTTGAAATACCGTCCTGTCAATTATGTAAATCCGGAAACAGCCAAAAAGGTCCGCAAATGGGTGCTTTGGATCGCCTTATTTACAATTTTCCCAAGTGTTTTTCTGGCATATTACTTTATACGTAATGAAATGTTTATTCAAAATGCGAACAGGTTATTAAACGAAGAACTCAGCGCGACGAACTGCACAGTGATTTCAAAAAAAATTCAACCAGAAAAAAAACAAATTTTAATTACAATTATTGGAAATGTCAGTGCCGATTCCGTAAAGCAACTTGTTCAAATTAAAAAAGAAAGTTATGATTTAGAAGACGCCACTATTCTCGTGCAAAATAGCTTGAGTGAAAATGGAACTCAACCTAATGTCAACGAACTGAAAGACGGAATTATTGAAACGTTGTTCATAAAGCAGGAAGAGAAATTAAAAACCCAGAATGAAGAAATTACCACATTAAAAAAGCAGCTGTTGAACCAGGAATCTTTTGAAATTAAAAAGAAGGAAACTATTCAGGAATTTTACGCCTTATATGGAAAGCCTGACGAGTTGATTATTGAAAAATCGATCCGTCATGGCTTAGATGCTGTGGATACCACACTACTTGTCTATATTAAATCAAATTCTTTTCTATTTAAAAGGAACGAGTTAATTAAAATCAAAAACTGGTTAGAGGTAAAATTCCACATTAAAAAAATTAAGGTTATTAAGGACTAAATGTAGAGCCGGTTTAATTTTGTTAAAGCTCGCGGTTTTTAACTTTACCTGGAGGACTACAGATAAAGTCATGCACAACCAATTAACTATCCATGCAGTGAGGTACTCTTCGCGATGCATAAGACAGAAGTCCTATTTCTAAAAACCGCAATGACAAATTACCGACATGCGACAAAGAATTAATTTCTCTTGTCACCAAAAGCGTTACCCCCGGCCATCATACTTCCAACTTCTTAGGGAGTATTTACGATCCTGTTAAACGGTTGGCAGTGACGTGCAGTCCAAGCAATGCATACAGCGAGTCAAAATCGTTAATATAAATACTCTTCCCGTCCACCTTAATGAAATTTTTATCTTTTAATTCCTTAAGTGTTCTCACGAGATTTTCTAACGAAGACCCTACATAACTGGCAAGATCGTTGCGCGTCATAGTTATTTCCGTTTCTTCGTAGAGTTGTCCTGGTCTCTTAAATTTTTCATTCAGAATCAAAAGATAGTATACGGTTCTTTCCCGGATACTTTTTTTAGTGATAAGGTTTACCATGCCTGCCAGGGCGGAATGTTCTTTGGAGATTGCTTCCAGAAGGATATTAGGCAGGTAATGGGAATTTTTATAGATGTAGTGAAAGTTCCGGTTATCAATGAACCTGAACTCACACTCTTCCATAGCGATTGCGGAATCGGTTTGATTGCCGCCGCTTAAAGAGGTCCTAAAACCAAAAATATCTCCTTTGGTATATATAAAATAAATCTGCTCACTCCCGTCAGGATTAAGTCTGGAAATTTTAATTTTTCCTTTTATAAGAATATAAACGCCTTTCGTCATTTCTCCTTCCACGTAGAGGACTCCCTTTTTTGCCAATTTGAGCACAACGGAATGACGCTCTAATTGTTGCCTTTCTTCCCGAGGAAGCACTAATTCATTTAAACCAAAATAATAACTTTTGAGAAAGCTGATGTCGTTTTCAATTTCTTGTCTGTTCATGATTATTTTAACACTGTTAAACTAATGATCGTAGGCATGTAAGTTATTACAAAGCCTAAACGAGCTAAAACTACGATTAGACGAACGCTTAAACCACACACACGTGCGTTTAGAATCTTGAAACTTAAAATGGAGAATGCAATACGTCTAAATTAAACAGACAAGGAAGGGGGGCCTCTTTTGCATTTAGAGTTGTATAAAAAAAACGGCCCTGTTTTTTTTACAGTCTTGGTTATATAATCAGAATAAACACAAAAATCATTGAAGGCCAACGAAGGAATGGTGGAATTGATAATCTGCAGACCCTTTGGTTTGTATCTTTGTTTAAAAATTGCGCTGCAACTCTGGATATCCTGCAGGAATAAATTAGGTTGAGACAAGCTGCAGCTTTTCCCGATGGCAAGCTTACAATAGTCCCATTTCTTGAGAGAACAAGCCTTTCCGGAAGAAGAAAGTAGCAGAAACAACAGTATGTGAAAACCGAATCTCAACATTATTCCACTAAAAATAAGTAAAATATATATAAGAATCAAGAAAAGAATGAACTGTGTTATTTCCCCTCATTAAAAAGAAAAAAAAACACATATTGATAATCTCACAACACAAGACTAAAATCAGATGACTTTAGATCCCTGTAACGGACCAATCCCAAAAGTTGTGGAGCCGGAAAAATAATGGATTTATACTTGCAGGAAATAAATGAAATTCCGGCAGAGTATTCTCATCGCAAGTTGAGTTCTAAATGTTCACAGGGTTTTAAGTGGCAAAACGCTTCGCCCGCGAAGCCTTCACTCTGTTTTACTTTAGGCTTATTTTCTGATCTATCCCACTCTATGTAGCTATGTTGTTTAATTTTTCAATTCATGCCTTTGGTTGGTAAAAATCCAATCAGGGCAAAAAAGAAGTCAACCTTGCCACACGCAAGCAGATTCTTAATTACCGTTCAGAATGACGCACATACGAGAGTGTTATAACTATAGCTCCAGTTTTTATGGATATAAAAAAAGAGCCCAATATATCTTCAATATGGGCTCTTTTCTTCATGAAAAACTACAATCCCCTGTCGAGAGATTGGATAGTTTCAAGGCAAAACTCGGATTACATTTTGGTTTCACACTTGACGAACATCAAGTCTATATGTTAAAATCAATATCCAACTGGTAAAGTTTGAATCCTTAGCATTCAAAAGGAGAGCTTGTTAAAGGGATGCGTTGTAGATATAATTACACTACTTCAACGTAATTTTCAGCAGAATGTTCAAAATCACACGTATTCAAAGTTGAATGTTATTTTTGCAGAATATTGTTGAGGGTATGAATTCCAAAGAAATTAAAGTGCAGGCCATAAATAAAATAAGAATTCTATTTGTCGCAGCGAGCATCATTACAGGCCTAATTGCAGGGACAAGCGTAGAAAAGTACGTTGTAAGAATTCCAGCCTGGCAAAAAATGGACATTTTGCAGTGGGCAGAATTCAGTAAATATGAATATTTGGGTTATGGACTCTACTTTTACCTCATTAAATCTTTCATCTGCCTTATCTTATTTTCAACAATTCTCTTTTTATCTGTTAAGTACAAAATTCGTTCTATTAAATGGCGGTCAGTCTTGTTGTTGGTTCTGTCATTCAGCACACTTGGCTTTACCCTGCATATAGCCCCCTTAATGTTTTCTTTACCACAGTTAGGGAATGATCAGGCAGCTATTAAGAAGGTATTTGACGAAGTAAACTACTGGGGTGCTTACAGAACAGTGTTGCAATTGTTATGCTTTATCATTTGTATTTTTTATACAGGTAAAGTTTTTCTTCTTAAGTTTTTCAATTCGTAGCTATCTATTTTAAGCCTCACTGTCTGACTGATGCCGTCCGCGATCGTGTTGCTGCTGCTGATCCTATAAACTCACGGATAAAAACTTGTTGTTCGTCAAGTTAAAACCCGGCGTTTTAGTAAGACCCCCGTTTGATTGAGTGAAAAGATTTTACCCGGGGATTGATACTCTTAATTTTACTAGTGTACAAATCGCGACCAAAAAAGGTTGGGTACTAATTAAAAACAGAAATGATGAAAAACTTCCTCAACACACTGTCGGTTTTAGGGTGCGTTTTAAGCCTGTCGCTTAGCGCCCAGAATGGTAACACTTCCGGTAATTCTCAAAGTTACCTGCAAACTTTTCCTGGTACAGGAAACGTAAAAAGTTCTTACGTTCAAAATCAAGGTTATTTATCTCCCAGCACACTGGTAGACTATAAAAATGTTTACGGTGATTCTCTCAGAGGATTTGATGAAGGCAAAATAAAAAACAGTCTTCTGGCCAGTGGTTTGTCTGGCAGCGAGGTTCAAGGACACATCTTTACTTTAAAAAGACAGTTTATTAATAGTAAATACAATATTGGTTTAAAAAAACCAACCCTTTATTCACCTTCCAGTTACAACGGAACACCTAAAGGCTCTTCTGGCAACACTGTAGCCGGCGGCAAACCCATTGGCGGTGGCAACACCATAAATATTGCTCCCTGCGTGAATGAGGATTTTGAGTTGACTTCGCCTGGAGCTTATACATCGTCTACCGGCGTTTCCGGTTGGACAATTACCGAACGGTTTAATGATGGTGTTTGCGCACCAACTACCTGGACGGCCGGAAGTTCGCAATTCTCCATTGTTACAACTCCCATTTTAAACTGGGGTTCTGTTGGTGGGGTTATGGGTGTGATAGCCAACTCCCCCCTTGGCGGAAACAACGTGGCGCAATTAAATGATCAAAGCAGTGATTATCACGTAACGCGCATCATGCAAAGTTTCCCGGTAACCAGTGCCAATACTTTATTTCAATTTGCTTATTGCGGTTACTGGCAGGATGGCGGATCAGGTCACAGTTGTTGCCCTGTAGCCAATCAACAACCTGGTTTAAGTGTTAAAATGTACGATTGTGTTGGCGCACCATTACCTTGTTCATCTTTAAGTCTGGCGCCTGGTACGGGCTGCCAAAGTTCGGGCGTAACCTATACCGTTATTCCAAACACAGCATCCTGGACCAATTGGCAGGTAAAATACATTGACTTAACACCTTATATAGGAAGCTGTGTTACCCTTGAATTTATAACCCAGGATTGTGCTTTTGGTGGCCACTGGGGTTCTACGCTTTTCGACGCGCGCTGCGGAGGCCAGCTCATTGGAGGAGGTTTGGGCGGTCCTGGCGGAAACGTTGCCGGTCCTGTTAGCTTTTGCGCTGGTTCTGGTGTTGCGCAAATCAGTGCTCCAACAGGTTATACCAGCTATCAATGGATCTCTCCTTTTACAGGTTCTATCGCTGCCCCGCAAGGAACCATGGCTAACCTCAGCATTACCAATCCCGTTTCAGGTGCTATTTACACAGTAGTAATGGTGGCTCCTTCAGGCTGTATCTTTACTTCAACAAATGCCCTTACAACCTCCACTGTAAACATTGCCGGTATCGGTTCTACGTCCACCTGCGCGGGGGGGGCCAGTGGCTCTGCCACCGTCGTCGGTAACGGTAGTGGCTCCGGGTATAATTACACCTGGATAAACGCCACTACAGCTGCCACGGTAGGAACAACCGCGATAGTCAATAATCTTGCTCCGGGCACTTATAGTGTTATTCTCACAGGACTAGGCGCCGCAGGTTGTGGGTCCGCCGTCTCCACAGTCACTGTTAACACCGGACCACCGGGTATTATCCAACTCTTAAAACCATTTTGTAACGGACAGGCTTATTTAGGTACTACAGGAGGTTCAAATTTCCAGTGGTATAATGGCTCCAGTGCCATCACTGCCAGTTTAGGTGGCACCTTACCTACCTATACGGTCAACTCGCCCACCAATGGTCAGATCTATTGGCTGTCCTATCTTTCCTCGCAGGGGTGTCAGGATTCAGTGAAATTTACACTCGTTTCCTCGACACCAGGTACTATGCTTGTGCCCACTCCGCCCCTTATTTGTCCTGGTGGAAACAATGGTACTGCCTCTGTTGTATTATCGCCTGCTCCGGGAGCTCCGGGAGGACTCAACTCGTATTCAGTCTTCTCAACAGGTACAACTACTCCTTTTAATTCCTGGCTGTCACCTACTTCCGCCACAGTTTACCCTGTTTCCGGTCTTACTGCCGGCACCTACAGTGTGATCGGTTTTGACGGCTCCTGTAAATACGGCTCAAGTTTCTCTATAAACCCACTCTTGTTCAATTATACGGTCAGTCCTGTATCGCCAACACTTTGTCCGGGTAACAGTATTGCTGCTTCCGTTACATTTACAAGTCCGCCTTCTCTTACCCAGTACT
>CAZMHW010000044.1:0-13927 GCA_964566105.1 uncultured Akkermansia sp. | reverse complement strand
CGTTAGGCACAGTGAATTCACCGCTGAAAATAAAGTTTGCTTTAGGCTTTTTGTAAACACTCACGCCACTGGAGGTTGGCAAATTACTGCAACCGCTTTGATCCGTGCCCACAAAACTGATCACATAATTACCAGGGGATTTAAAACAATACTCGCCAATCGAACTGGTTGTGCCAATTGATACTCCATTTATTAACCAATTATGTGAGACCAGAGAACTTCCTGATATCTGGGACAAATTAATGCACAAAGGTTCGCATCCGCTTTTGGAAAAGGGAGCGAGACTGGCGGTTGGGGCTTTCATTAAGGTTACGGTGGATATGGCAGAATTCGTACAGCCCTTTGTACTTCCAATAACGGTATAAACGCCAGCGGATAAGGGTGTAAATATGTATGGATTTCCGGTTCCACCACCGGGGAACCATACGTAACTATCAGCACCACTTGCTTCAAGTCTCGCCAGGGTTCCTTCACAGACGGTCGCGCTACTTGCACCAATAACAGGTGCAGGGTTAAACGAAACCGTTATGGCAGTACTGGCTTTGCAATTATTGGCGTCCGTGCCTGATACTGTATACGTATATACACCAACCGTGGTCGAGCTTACAGTATAATAAGCAGAAGAAGGACCAGCCGTCCACGTGTAAGTATAAGGTCCGGTTCCGCCAGTGGCGGCGGCGGTGAGTAAAACCGTTTTTCCAATGCAACCCGAGGTTGGACTGGCGCTTGCCGATAAACTTGGCGTTGGCAGTGCGGCTAGTGTTACGAATGCCTTGGCAACGCAGGCTCCATCGCTGGCGGTAAGTGTATACACTCCAAAGGAACCATTTGTGAAATTGGGCTGAGAAAGAATTGAGGAATAAGATCCGGGTCCGGTCCAGGTATAAGAAGGTGTGGAACTAAAATTAACCGGATTACTTGCTACAAGTGAGAATCCGATCCCGGCTGCAATGCAGCTGACAGAACCACTGGCAACAACAGAGCACAAAGGACAATTGACCGAGAAAGTTTGTGAGCTTACAGGACCGCAGGGTGCATTCGATTGAACGTAAACGGTATAATTTCCATTTGGGAGATTAGAAAGGCTATTGCTTGTTTGAGTCGTGCTTGGTATTTGCGAAATAATTCCGTTTACGCCAGACCAGGTGTAAGAGAGAAGGGAGCCTGGAATAGCAGGTGTTACCGAAACCAGAGCGGTAGCATTATTGTTTGCTCCGCAGGTAACACTCAAAGTCAACTGACTGCTAATGGAACAGATTTGACCCGCAGTGTATGTGCCTACAAACTTGCTTCCACAAGCATAAAGAAGATTGGCGCTGCGATCCAGCTTTAGATCGTATACGCGCTGTGCAGGACCTGTTAGTCCAAGAGGGATGCCTGGCATTGCAACAAAAGAAGTTCCATTAAAATGAAACACATTTATAACGCCGTTTCCTCCAAGGTAAATATTATCGCAATCATCAACCGCTATGCCTCCCTGTCCAAGTGGCGCGTAGCCATTAATTGTGGTAGATGCGGTTTTACTTCCGGTTGTTTTGCTGAAGGCTGCCACATTAAACCCATCGTAATAATATAAATAGTTTGCATTCACCGCCAGGCAATTAAATCCGTTAGATGACGGCGCAGTGATGCTCTGCGGGAGATTGGTAAAGAAAGGTTTATTACTGTATTCCAGCAACGTACTGTAGGTAGTGGGCTGAACCCAGCTGTTGCCGGTAAATCCCGGATTGACTTTTAATAAATGATTTGGTGTGGTTAGAAAATTTGGGGCAGGCACAGTAAAAGCCAAAAATAGATCACCGTTATCGTCAATAGTACAGCAGATAATGTCCTGGTTGGTTTGTGTATAACCCGAAAGATTTACAGGGACAGAGGTTGCTGTAACTTCGTCTACTACAGCCGCGTGACGGTTGAAACTGGTACCTCCCCCAAAAGCGTAGACAACCTGTGTGCAGGGATTAAAAGCAAGTTCCCAAAGCTCACCCCAGAAAGGGGAGGAGGCCGTGATGAAATTGTCATAATTTCCGTTGGCGTCAATGCGTACAATTTTGGATCCAAAGGTTTCGCCCGTATAAGATTTTTGGGTGGTCTTATTCACGGTAAAATTTCCGGGAATTCCACTGAGCCCTGCGTTATTCCACGACTGTGCAGTGAGTATAGCAGAGAATGTCCACAGCAGAACTCCGGTAGGAGAATATTTGGCGATTTTAGATGTACCCGCAGTGCTGGGCGAACCACCTCCATAAACGTATAAATTGCCCGCATTGTCGTAGTCTACGTCATATCCGTCGTTGGGGTTAGTAAGTGTTGTAATGGTTGTTATCCAGGGATCTATGACTGTCTTTTTATTCCGGTTGTACGATCCCTCCAGGATAAATCCAAGCGTATCTCCGTGTAAGGCATAGGACGTTGAAACGGATACATTATTCTCGTCAAAGCTTTCAGGCGCGTGTTCTGTAATAGTCCCTATGGGCGTTTTTACCACAACTTTTTTTTCTTTTTTTCCTATTTTTTTCACGTCACCTGAATACAGAATTTTGATTTTACCCGGATCTGCAGAGGGATGTAGGATCACATTGTATTTGATTCCGTAGTCCTTGTCATCCGGAATGAGATATTCGACATCAATGTGATCGTATACATTTTTATAGGTTATTTTTTTGTAGGCGTAAGAATTCAGTTCGGGGGCCCCGTAGGTAAAATACCAGGATTGTTTTTGGTCTGCTACAATCTGCACCTGTTTATTGGCATTTACCCATTTCATGTGAATGTAATAGACTTTGTCTGCCTTTTTTTTAACCTGTTTCCCTTTTTCAATTTCTTCCCTTTGCTCTTCTGTAAGTGGGTATGTTTTGATGAACTTATGCACAAGACCAGATGGCGTAAAATAAATGCGTTCTTCCCCGTTTTCATAGGCATACAAAACCTTCTGGTCTCCGTTAATACTTTTATCCAACTGTCCTTTGTTTTCAATGAAAACGCGTGTGCCGAAGATGTCTTTGTTATGAACAAAGGGGTGGGGTGGTTCAATACCAAAACAGGGTTCTAAAATGAAGACGAAAAAAATCGCGGAAAAGAGTCTATTCATATTCTCACTCTTACAAGTGATTTAAATAAATAGTTGGACAAATTGCTCAAAAAGAGAATTGATTTTACCTCAATTCTACCAAGGGTTTGCCAGGAATTTTATCCAGAATGGTTTTGCAGTTATAACGAAATTTTTCGTCCGCTTTTTCCAGGACTAAACCTTAAAATTACAAATGGTATTGTAAGGGCAGAATTCATGGACTTTTTCATCTCCTGTTTGAGAGAAAGGAAGTGTTTGATCAAAAATAGTCCCAATAAATTGTTTTAATTCATTTTCGAAGTCGTTTAAAAAGGTGGCGCTAAAAACAAAGGGTTTTTTGTCGGCTCCAAGAATGTATTTGGGTTCTTCTAAAAATACCTTAAAGGGAATAATGCAGGCCTGTAACTTGTCTGCTTCGCAAAAATTGCTTTTATAAAGCAACCAGGCGTAGAGCATTAATTGAAACTGTTTATTGTAATTTGAATCGTTAAAGAGTTTTTCAAAACCGTCGAATACAAATTTGTCTGTGTCTTTTACGGAACTTTTGTAGTCAATTACCCTTATTCTCCCACTGTAGCTGTCTACCCGGTCAATTTTTCCTTTGATGTATAAAACAGTGGGTTCCTTATTAATTTCGAGTTCGAGAGGAGCAGAGAATTCTTTTTCAAGGTTATTCAAGCTGAGTAACTGGTTATTTGCAGCCAGTGTTTCTACAAATTTAATGCCGCTACTCACTAGTTTTTTTACATACACTTTTATGACTTCCTGTTGCAAAATGCTTTTGCCAACCGGCTCATTGTTGTCAAAAAAGGAAATGAAACTTTCATTCACTGCCGTATCCGCAATTTTTAATTTGGCCTGCAGTGCCTCTTTTGAAATGACCTTTCCTGCAAAGTCCTGGTAAAGTTTTTCGAGACTCAAATGCAAAATAGACCCAAAGGTATTTGCTTCGGCACTCTCTTCCACTTCTTTGGTTTCTTTTAAGCGTGCACCATACCGAAAATAGAACTTCAACGGGCATTCCTTGTAAGAAATGAGACCGGATGGTGACAAGCCTCCATACATATCGTCTTTGGTGGCTTTTTCAAGAATGGAGCGCAGTACGTCTTTGTTTTTATGAATAAGCAGGGTATTCGGGAGTTCTTCGGGAAAGTCTTTATAAGAGGCTACTTCTTCTGTGATAGTTATTTCAGGATTGTAATGTTGCATTTCCAGTTGTAACTGGGTAACGAACCTGCTTTTTTCACCCTTTCCAAAAGTATCTGTTTCGCTGTCGTAGGTAATGGTTACCTCCTTTGCTTTCTGCAATAAACGGTAGAAGTGATACGCGTAAATAGCGTCTTTTTCGAGGTAAAGCGGCAAACCAAAGGCGCGCTTCAAATCATTCGGGATAAAAGAGTTAATGGTTTTTCCTGAAGGTAATACGCCTTCGTTGACGTTTACTAAAATAATGTGATCAAAATCGAGTGTACGGGTTTCCAAAACTCCCATAATCTGGAGTCCTCTTAGTGGCTCGCCAATAAAGGGTGCTGTCGAATTTCCAACTACCTGGGTGTAGAGTTGTTTAAAGGATTGGATGTCGTTAAAATGCGGATACTGAGAAAGCAGATCGTTCAGACGATTAAAGTTCTTGAGAATAATCTGCAGGTATTCCAACTCCAGATTATTTTGGTTGTTGCCTTGCTGATTCGCAAAATAAGCAATGCTTGTTCTGAGGATTTCCTGAATAAGCTCACAGAGATTGGCAACGGTTCGACTCGGTTCAAATAAGGGACGGAGTGCCTGGTAATTTTCATCCAATAGCTGCTGAAGGTTTTTCTGTGAGATAAAAGAAAGATTCCGTGCAGCGATTTGATTGATAATGAAAGGAACATTTAATTTAATTCCTTTGGCGGCAATATAGTATTGAAATAAGGGTTGGCGCAACAATCCCACCAGGTCATTATGGTAAATGGTTTTATAAACTTTTTTTTGTTTTTCGAAATTGATCTGGATCTGGATAAGCAGTTCAATAAAACCGTAAGTGGAAGTATAACGCAAAGGATACTCCATGGTAATATTTACGTGTTCTACCGCAGCGGGTAATTGCTGCAGAACCGGCCACAACAATTTTTCATTGGCTAATACGACAGCGACTCTGTCCAGGGGAATCTGCTGGTCAATTAATTTTTGTAGGGTTTGTTTGACAACCTGTGCCTGGCCGATCTGTTTGGGAACAGAGATAATCCGAATATCTTTTTTCTCCTTAAAATTATCCTGAATAAAAAGGGGATCGCGTTCTTTGAAGAGTTCAAAATTATTCCGCATGAATAACCCTGCTTCCTGATTCACATTGTTCAGATAATACACGTCCGTGTCCCATAAAAGATCCGCTTTTTTTTGCTCGAACAGTTTGTGGAAAATTTTGAGTTCAGCCGCGTTAAGGGCATTGAATCCACAAAAGAGGATTTTATCAAACTGTTGGATGTATGTGTTTTTATCCTGATTAAGAACGGCGTGTTTATAGGCGAGTCCCTGGTAAGCCCAGCTATTTGCAACTAAGAAAGCGGAAAAATGTTTATAGATCGCGCCAAGACTATTCATGAATTGTAAATAGTTTGTCTGGTAGGCGCTGAGGTTTTCCTCTCCCAGGCTCCAGTTTTCGATCACCTTGATGTCCTTTAGGTTTTCGTAGAGCTGTTCTGAGTCGGCGAGATAACGGTCTATTTCATTAAAATCCTGAAGGATGAGTTGCCCCCATTTGGCAAAGCTGTCGAAGGGTTCGGCGTTGGCCCCATAGCAGAATTTATAACTTTCATATAAATGACAAATGAGATCGATTTCTTCGAGTGTTTTTAATTCACTGAGTTCCGCGATCAATTCTTCGGCACTGATAATGGCAGGTAACCAGAGGGTCTTTCCAAAAGTTTGAGCAAGGTGGTTTTTAAGAAAAAGAGCGCCACGTTTGTTAGGTAATACAATGCATAATTTTTCTACATTATCTTTGTACCTTTCAAAAATATATTCAGCGACTAATTTTAGAAACTCTTTTGCCATGAAACTTGAAGATATAGACTTTCCGGTATATAGGAAGTACAAAAACAACAAGAGTTATTTTAAAATTATACACCCCCGTTTGTTTGAGGAGATTCAGATCATTGGCAGTAAAAAAGTGATTAAGCAAACCGAGGCTAAGTTGTTTCCTGAAGTGAGTTTTGTAAGGGATTTGTTACTGAATTTTTCTGAAATGGCCGATGAGATTGGAGAGCAGGAGTATTTAAGCATGAGATCATAATTCCTGTAAAGTCTGCCCTTTATCTTTAAAATCTTGCTAAATTTGAGCTCTAAAATTTCAATCAGATAATGGCACGCTTACGCATTAAAGACATTTTAAACACTACTCCAACGGAGCAAATAATTACGGTAAAAGGCTGGGTTCGTACATTCCGGAACAATTCATTTATCGCATTAAACGATGGCTCTATCAATAATAACCTGCAAGTGGTGGTGGATTTTAATAATACTCCGGAGGAAACTTTAAAACGTATCACCACAGGTGCCGCCATTAGTGCTACGGGAGCTTTAATCGCCTCTTTGGGTAAAGGTCAGACCGTTGAATTAAAAGCCAGTTCGGTAGAGATTTTGGGTGATAGCGACGCGGAAAAATACCCGCTTCAGCCAAAAAAACACAGCCTTGAGTTTTTGCGTGAAATTGCCCATTTACGTTTTCGCACCAACACCTTTGGCGCGGTTTTTCGTGTAAGAAACAGTCTGGCTTTTGCCATTCACAAGTTCTTCAATGAAAGAGGATTTTTGTATATGCACACGCCAATCATTACGTCCAGCGATGCCGAGGGGGCAGGGGAGATGTTTCGGGTGACCAATCTGGATATTTCTAATCCTCCAAGAGACGAAAGTGGCAACATTGATTACAAACAGGATTTTTTCGGAAAATCAACTAATCTCACGGTTTCCGGGCAATTGGAAGGTGAACTGGCTGCCATGGCTTTTTCTGATATTTATACTTTTGGTCCAACCTTTAGAGCTGAAAACAGCAATACCGCGCGCCATCTCGCAGAATTCTGGATGATAGAACCTGAAATGGCTTTCTCAGATCTGAACGATAACATGAACCTGGCCGAGGAAATGTTGCAGTACGTTATTAAACACGTGCTTGACAATAACCTGGAAGATATTCAGTTTTTGAGTCAGCGTTTGGAAGAGGAAGAAAAACAAAAACCTCAAAACGAGCGCAGCGAACTAACGTTATTAAACAAACTACAGTTTTGTTTAGATAATAAATTCGAACGCATCACGTATACTCAGGCCATTGAGATTTTGCGCGAAAGCAATCACAACAAGAAAAAGAAATTTCAGTACCTGGTAGATAAATGGGGCGTGGATCTTCAAAGCGAACACGAACGTTATCTTGTAGAAAAACACTTTAAAAAACCAGTGATCTTAACGGATTATCCTAAAGAAATAAAGTCGTTTTACATGCGTCAGAACGACGATGGTAAAACGGTTGCGGCCATGGATATTTTATTCCCTGGCATAGGCGAAATCGTTGGCGGAAGTCAGAGGGAAGAACGTTTGGAAAAACTGGAGACCCGTATGGGAGAAATTGGAATTCCTGCTGAAGAGTTATCCTGGTATCTGGATACCCGTCGTTTTGGTTCCTGCCCGCATGCGGGATTTGGTCTTGGTTTTGAGCGTCTGGTGTTGTTTGTAACAGGCATGACCAACATTCGTGATGTGATTCCTTTCCCGAGAACGCCTAAGAACTGTGAGTTTTAATTGAGTACTCATTTCTAAATAAATTGAATACAAAAAGGCTGATTAATTGTAATCAGCCTTTTTGTATTTCCAAAGTAAAGACGATGTTTATTGTTTAACTAGTTTTTTCTGCCACACAGTATTTTCTTTATCCGATACACGGATAAGATATACCCCAGCTGCACAACCCGCAAGATTAATCGAGAGTGAATTTGCTGACATAGTTTCCATATATACTTTTTGTCCGGAGCCATTGTAAATTTCAACAGCACAGTCAGATTCAAAGGTCTTATCCAGGATGAAGTTTCCGTTTCCAGGATTTGGGAAGAGGTTAAGATTCAAGTTGGATTTTTGGTTTTTATGAATGCCAGTGTAAAGGGAAGTGTATTTATTCGTGTACAGACCAGCTCCTGCCGGTCCGTAAACAAAAATCGATCCAGCTGCGTCCAGAGCCAGGTTTCCTGCTACTTGAGAATTAACAGCGGACACAAAATTTCCGGAGGAGTTTAAAGAGCAAATAAAAGAGTTACCGGTGGACGCATTGAGCGTAAAGATTCCTGGTCCCGGATCTGCATCTATGGATCCAATAAAGGAGCCTTAAAAAACGACAGCACCTACGTTATCAAATTTTAAACTGAAAGTGTTATTTGCCAAATCAATTCCTTTTGCCCACAGAAAAGTTCCCGAAGAGTTTAGTTTATACACAAAAACGCCACTTGGGGCTGCTTGCAAAGTGTAAGTAGCATTGGAAGGATCAAAATCGCAGGTGCCAGTATATTGACCAACGACATATATATTTCCTGAAGGATCGTGCGCTACAGTGTTAATGTGAGACTGACCAGTGGGTGCGTCAATAGCGTAAGCTGAAACAAAGTTACCTGAGGCGTTTAGTTTTAATGAAAAGTTCTGAGAATTTACTGCGTTTAGAGTTTGCGTGCCACTGCCAGGGTCAGCATCGATTGTACCTGAAAAGTTACCAATAATGCAGCTGTTCGAGGAGGCATCGGTAGAAACAGATGTGAAATAGCACAAAGCGCCGATTCCACCTATTTGTTTAACATCCAAAAAATTTCCCGACGCATCCATTCTGCAGAGGTATGAATCTACTGATCCAATAGAGGTCAGACTGGAGGTGCCTGCACCCCAATTAAAGTCACCGCTGCCTGTAAAACTGCCTACAGCCAGTAAATTTCCGGTTCCATCAAAAGTTAGATCACGTACAGACAGGTTTTCCTGAATCTGTTTTACCCATAAAAAATTTCCGTTTGCATCGAGTTTCCAGATAAATGAATCGGGGGATGGGTTCGAACTATTGGAACTTAGTGTGGAAACACCTGATCCCGGATCAAAGTCGAAGGTTCCAAAAAAGACACCAGCAACGTACACATTACCATTTGCATCTGTTTCAAGATCGTTGAGTCCATTTGAACCGTTGGAAAATGTTCCTGTAGCAATGGCGCTGACCGCCCATAGAAAATTTCCATTTGCATCGAGTTTACTTACAAATACGGAAGGATCGGTACTGCTTAAATTAAACACTCCCGATCCGGGGTCAAAATCGATGGTTCCTTTAAACCAGCCGGTGGTGTATGCATTACCAGATGGGTCGGTGGTGATATGAAATCCGGTTACATTGTTACCGGCACTTAACATGATCTGTTTTGACCAGGCCAGGGATTGGGCATTCATAAAGCTACTTATGAGCAGTGCCAGAAGAGTAATTCTAGTTTTCATGGGATTTGGTTTTAAGGGTGAATACTTGGGTTAATTTGGGTTAAGCTAAGCTTGAAGTACAAAGTTTAGCTTTGTTTAGCGTATGTTTATGGCTTTTGTACTAACTGTTGTTGGCAGTTAGCAAGTGGTCGTTTTTAGAAGGAAGGTGGTAAAATCAGGAAGAGGTGTTTCTATATTTTTGGCCTTTTGGGACTGTGTATTTTTCGAGGAGGAAAATCAAAACTCCTTCACCAAACTATTTTCCACCACAAAAATGCGGTGTTCAATTTGTTTTTGATTGAGTAGTTCGTTCATACGATCAGCATGAGTGTCAGTAATAAACACCTGTCCGAACTTATCGCTGCTTACCATCTCCAGTAATTTAGTAAAGCGTTCTTCGTCGAGTTTATCATACACATCATCCAGCAACAACAAGGGTTTTGTGTTTTTTTGATCCTTGATAAATTCAAATTGCGCTAATTTTAAAGCGAGTAGAAAGGATTTTTGTTGTCCCTGCGAAGCGTATTTTTTCAGACTAAAGGTATCCAGTTTAAAATCCAGGTCGTCTTTATGGGGTCCTACTGTGGTATAATGTACAGCCCTGTCTCTTGCGAGTGAAGTCAAAAGAGCTGTTTTAAAATCTTTTTCACCTAAACTGTTTTCGTAGTGCAGACCTACTTCTTCTTTGCTGTCACTTATAAACCGGTAATAGCTGTTAAAAAGCGGAATGAACTGTTTTAAAAATTCTTTACGGATTTCGAGGATGGTTTTTCCGTAAATAATGAGTTGCTCGTCCCAAATCTCCAGTGTTTCAGAATCGAAGCTGTGTGTCTCGGCAAAATGTTTTAAGAGGGCGTTCCGCTGTTTTAATATCTGGTTGTAGGAAATCAATTGGTCCAGGTAAACTTTGTCGTACTGTGAAATAATTCCGTCCAGAAATTTCCGGCGGGCTTCGCTGCTGCCATTGATCAGGTCTGAGTCTCCGGGAGAAATCATGACCAGAGGAAATTGACCAATGTGCTCGCTCAAACGTTCGTATTCTTTTTTATTCTTTTTAAAGATCTTTTTCTGGTTTCGTTTTATGCCACAATACACTTCACTTTCCTCCCCGTGTTTGTCAAATAAACCTTGAATCACAAAAAAACCTTCGTTGTGTTTAATATTCTGACTGTCAATCGTGTTAAAAAAACTCTTGCAAAAGGAAAGATAGTGAATAGCGTCCAGCAAATTGGTCTTACCCATGCCATTGTTCCCCACAAAACAATTGATTTTTTCAGTGAATTTAGCCTCAAATTCAGCGTAATTTTTGAAGTTTATAAGGGATAATTGCTTTAAAAACATGATTTTTACAAAAATACGCTTATTTTTAACGGTTCGAAGGCCTAAAATTCTGTTTTAACAGAAAAAATGCTATCTTCGCAGACTAATTTTTAAGTACACATGGCTGATTTAAAAGAAGAAACTACTGTAGACAATACTGACTCAAATCCGGTAGAAGAAACTGTTGAAACAAAAAAACCAATTGATCCTAGTTTACAAGGGATTCAATTGTATTATGAAAAAAACAAGAAATTGGTAACCTATGTTGGTGGTGGATTAGCACTGTTGATCGGGGCCATTTGCTTCTTTAAATTATATTATTTACCTGAACAGGAAAAAGAAGCCGTGAATGAAATTTTCTGGGCAGAGAACCTGTTTGAAAAAGATAGTTTTAATCTGGCTCTTAAGGGCGGTGCAATGGTAATGTCTGCCGATGGCCAAAAACAAATGAAGGGTTTTGAGCAAATTGCTGAAGAATATAGCATGACCAAAACGGGTAGTCTGGCTAATTATTATGCGGGTATTTGCTATTTGCGTACCAACAAATTTGAACAAGCAATTGAGTTTTTAGGAAAGTATAGCGGAGACGATGATGTTATTGCGCCTATCGCAATTGGTGCAATTGGTGATTGCAACATGGAATTGAACCGCGTGGATGAAGCGATTAAATTTTACTCCAAAGCGGCGAACAAAAGCGTTAACAATTTCACTACGCCTTATTATTTGAAAAAAGCAGGTTTTGCAAATGAAATGAAAGGTAATTTTGCTGAGGCTTTAAGTAACTACGAACGTATTCAAAAAGAATTCCCACGTTCAACTGAAGGACAGGAAATAGATAAAGATATTGCGAAAGTAAAAGCTTTAGGTAATCTCTAACTAATAAAAGAGTATTCATAAAAAGTCTGCATCCGCAGACTTTTTTAGTTTATAAAAAGATGAGTAGTGTAAACAAGAATTTATCCTCGGTAGAGGGCAGCAAAATTCCGGATGCAAAGCCTTTCAAATTTGGCATTGTGTATTCTGAATGGAATTATGAAATAACTAATGCCCTGAAAGAAGGTGCTGTAAAAACTTTACTTGAAAATGGTGCTCAGGAGGATAACATTACGATTAAGGAAGTTCCGGGCAGCTTTGAATTAACTCTGGGCGCGCAGTATATGGCAGAGTTTACAAATGTGGATGCTGTTATTTGTCTGGGTTGTGTGATTCAGGGAGAAACGCGTCATTTTGATTTTATTTGTGACGCTGTTGCTAAGGGAATAACCGATTTGAACATTAAATACAACAAACCTTTTATTTTTGGCGTGCTTACTCCGGATAATCAGCAACAGGCAGCAGACAGAGCCGGTGGGAAGCATGGCAACAAAGGCGATGAGGCTGCGGTTACGGCCATTAAAATGTTAGGACTTCGAAAAAGCTTTTAAATAATTTCCTGTCCTACTTTACCACTAGATCTCTCCTTGTTCGAAATCGAGATTTTGATTCATCAGTGAGCCAAAAAGGTCTTTAAAACTCACACCTTCAACCAGTTTATTTTTACTGAGCAGGGAATGTTCTGCAAGCCCGTGGAGAGCGAATTCCATCAGGGTAATCTTTTCAGTCCCCTTTAGTTTTGGATGGTATTTCGAGACAAGTTCCGCAAGTCCGTCCACAATATTCAATGCGGAGGCGTATACTTTGTCATTTTCCTTGTCCAGCAGATCTAAAATATTATTCTGCGAGAACCAGTTGATGATTTCTGCATATTCTGAAGATTCTTTTTTTCGTTTTAGTTTGGCAGGATCAGGAAATAACTGAACAAACAAATTGCGGATAGCTAAACTGATTAGATTTTGTGCGATCACAGCTGGGCCTTCCTGTTCTCCTTCATACACCAGTTCAATCTTTCCGTTAATCGCCGGAATGGCACCATAAAGATCGCTGATGCGAGCGAAGCTGTAGGGTAGGTTGTTTTTTAAAAAACGCAATTCCGCTGCACTGATCAGGCTTTCATAGGCGCTGATAGTTAAACGCGCACTTACCCCACTTTTAGAATCCACAAACTCGCTGGTTCTGGCTTCAATAGCGATTTGCTCTACCAGGTTCTTTAAAATTTCGGGAATCTCAATTTTTTTCTGTTCAGTATTTAAATGCGCCTGATCTTGTGTAATTTGTTTGGAGTGCTCTATCGATCGCGGATAATGCGTGAGAATTTGCGAACCAATCCTGTCTTTAAGCGGCGTTACAATACTGCCCCGATTGGTGTAATCCTCCGGATTAGCTGTAAACACAAACTGAAGATCCAGTGGAATGCGGAGATTAAATCCCCGGATCTGTACATCTCCTTCCTGTAAAATATTAAAGAGCGCTACCTGCAAACGCGCCTGTAGATCGGGTAATTCGTTAATAACAAAAATAAAGCGGTTGCTACGTGGAATTAAACCATAATGAATAACATTTTCGTCAGCGAAGGAGAGTTTAAGGTTAGCGGCTTTAATCGGATCCAAATCACCGATAAGATCGGCAACACTTACGTCGGGAGTGGCAAGCTTTTCAGCAAAACGATCACGTCTGTGGATCCAGGCAATAGGCGTAGCATCTCCTTTTTCGACAATTAAGTGTTTTGCAAAATTGGATATTGGCTGCAAAGGATCGTCGTTTAAAGGGCTTCCCGCCACAACAGGGATGTATTCATCCAAAAGGTTAACCAACTGACGGGCCATTTTGGTTTTAGCCTGACCTCTTAAGCCTAAAAATAAAATATTGTGACGGCTTAAAATTGCCCGTTCCAGTTCGGGGATAACGGTTTCCTCATAACCGAAAATCCCGTCGAAAATAGGTTCTTTGCTTTTTAATTTTCTAATCAGGTTCTCACGCAATTCGTCTTTGATGCTCAAAAATTTGTAACCTGATTTTTTTAATTCGCCGAGTGTGTTTATAGTAGGTTGATCCATGGTTCTGTTAGTTTGATTTTTGTCTTTGTTCCCTTTGGCCCTGATTCTTTTCGGTCAAGACCTCTTATAATTTCTTACTTTTTTTATTGGTATAATCCCTGAAGATCATTTCGCCCAGGCCTTTCAGTCCCGTGAAATA
>CAZMHW010000043.1:0-14013 GCA_964566105.1 uncultured Akkermansia sp. | reverse complement strand
TCCAAACCGTTTGAAGAAAAGTACAGAATGCCATTGGACGAAATAAAAGGGAACACTTCACTGCCCGCTGTATTTATTTTGTCTCCCATGTTTACAGGAACACCCCAAACACCACCGGAATCCTTTTTACACATGTAAATATCCATCCCGCCTTTTCCACCTTCCATATCTGAGGCGAAATAAATAGTAAAACCATCAGGAGAAATGCTGGGATGCGCAAAATTAAAATCGTTGTTATTAAACGGTAACACATTCACCATGCTAAATCCATTTTCGTCCATCGTGGCTTCCAGGATTTTTAATTTAAAGGTACCATCTTTCGCTACTTCTGTTTTTGTTGAATTGTTACGCGTAAAATAAACCATGTTAAAGTCCTTGGTAAAACAAATCGGACCGTCGTTAAATTTCGAATCCAAATCCCCCATAAATGCGGTAGGAGTCATGTCTTTCCCATTTTCATCCTTTTCTGTGGCGTATATTCCCATGTAACTCCCTTGTGTCCACCCTTGTTGTTTGTTTATCCAGGAGGTTTTGGAACGACTGGAAGCAAAAACGACCGCGTCATGAAAACGCACAGCGCACATGTCATTTTGTGGCGAGTTGTATGGAACAGGAGTTACGCTATACGCGTCGGCATTTTTTGTATAGGTTTTTATTTTGGCATACGAAGAGGCCAGATTTTGCCCGCGACTGTCAGCCGCGTATTTTTCAAAGTAAGGTTTGGCTTTTTCAGATTCTCCTTTTTCAAGTAAGGCTTGTCCGTAGTAGAGTTCCTGTATAGGTTCCGCGCTTCCCAGACGAATCAGTCCGCCGTAACACAACAATTGCCCGTCAGTATTATTTGTAAGCCGGTAACAGTCACCAAGGTTCGACAAAAGCATTTTGTTGGAGCTGTCGCTTTTCAATATTTTTTCATAAAACGGAATGGCTTCTGCGTAAGAGTGTTGTCCGTAATACAAATTACCTTTTTTCCACGCGTTTACCTGTGCTTTTTCGGATGTGGATTTGGGTTTGGTTTTGTTGGTTTTTGTTTTCTTAGGTGTTTCTGCAACCGGTTCTGCAGGCACTTCTGTTGTCGCAGGTTGAACGTCGGTAGCAGTAGGCTGCACCTCAGTGGCCGGTGGCGCCGACGGTGTTGTTGTGTCGGTTGTTACCGGAGCAACGGTTTCAACGGGAGCAACTGTAGCTTGCTCTGTGGCCGTAACCGTTGTTTGTTCGGGAGTGGTTTGTGCCTTTAAACCAAAAATGCCGGAAATAAAAAAGAGGGATAAAAATAAAGTATAACGTGTCATAATTTTTTTTGCCATATGTATTTAGAAATAACGTGGGGTAATAACTTTTCTACCGGTAAAGGAGAATAAGTAATTTAAAACAATTTCATGCGAGCCCGCGGAATATTTTTGAATTTTGTTCAATCCGTAGTCGTAGGAATAACTTACCAAAAATTGTTTGTTTACCTGCATGCCCAATATTACAGCCATAGAGGAACCCGAGCGGTAGGAAAGTCCTGCCCAGATCATATCTTTAATTAATAGATTTGCCCCCAGATCAACCTGAAGTGGCGCGTTCTGCACAGCTTTTAACATCACAGTGGGTTTCAATTTAAATTCCTCGTCGATGGTGAACAAGTATCCTGCCGTAAGGTAATACGTGAATTTACTAGGGGCTACTTTCGTGGTTCTTATGGTGCTGCTCCCGTCGTTGCCAAAACGAACCTTATTGTCCACCATTCGTGGTATAGACAAACCTACGTAAAGATTCTTAGTAGTGTAATAAAGGCCCGCTCCAAAGTTTGGTGCTACCACGTTGGGTGTATTTCCAAATTGGGGATCCACAGGAGCGCCGGCTTCGTTACTCAACTTAAGCGTATAGAGTCTGTTTTGCTGCTGATCGAGACCTCCCATTAAACCCATGGCCAGAGTGCTTTTGTCGTCAAACTTAATTCTATAAGCATAACTGGCATAAATCAGATTTCTATTGGTCACGCCTATTTTTTCGTTAAGAATACTCAAACCGAGCCCCATTTTATTTCCCTGAATGGGCCCATGCAAAGAAAAAGAGGTTGTAACCGGTCTGCCCGGGAAATTAACCCATTGCTGGCGGTGCAGCAAAGTGGCGCTCATCGCTTCTTTACTTCCTGCATAGGCAGGATTAATAAAGACTTCGTTAAACATATACTGTGTGAAAAGAGCATCGTATTGCGCCTTTACATGGGTTGCGGTGAAAAATAACAAAGAGGCCAGAGCAACCGTTTTTGTTTTTATGAGGATAGTTTTCATAGAATTTCTTTTTTAAGGGTTAGTACGAAAGGACAATAAATCCGGTAATAGGTTTCACTCCACTGCCTTTCATGTCTAGTATATAGAAGTAAGTTCCCTGCGGTAACTTATTTTTTCCTAAAGTACCCGACACATTCGGTGTTCCATCCCACGAATTATCGTAGTTGGAACTATAGTAGACCTTGTTGCCCCAGCGATTAAAGATCGTTAAACTGTTTTCACGATCTGTTGGTAATCCCTGAATGGTGAAATATGGATTGATATTGTCACCATTTGGCGAGAACCCTTCTGGGATAAACAAGGTATGTGTGTTAGGTATCAGGAGTACCGTTGGAACATTGTCCGCCGCTTCGTTCCAAACGCCGTTATCATTGCTGTCCGGATCGTTACCCGCATTCGAGGTATCGGAGACGACGGTGTTTGTGGTAAGACCGATTCTGATCTGACCATTACCATAAGCGCTGTTGCTGATACTGGTAATTTCACCCGGAACAACATTAATAATGAAGTGTACCGATGTTACTGTATTTGGCGGCAGGTTGCTTTGTGAAGGAAGGATCAAACGGCTGTCTGTTTTTCCATCAAAAGCACTGTTGGCAACTAATCCGTTACCTGACACAACAGGAGCTGAGCGCATGCTGTAGCTGGCAGGACTCTTAATTGTTTTTCCAAACAAGCTGTCTTTCAGGCTTACGTTTTTAACGGTATCGTTACCCAAATTGTGAACGGTAACCGTGTAAGAAACATCGTAACTGTCATTATCCGATCTGTTGATCTCACCCACCTTCGTAATTCCAAAGAAGGTGTTTGGAGTGAAAATAATCACGGTAGGGATGTTATTGTTGTAAGGATTTTTGTCATTATCCGGATCAGGATCCAGTCCGGTATTTGACGAATCGTCCAATTGTTTGTTCTCCATGTTTAACGCGCTTCCTAACACGGTGTTTTTGAAAGGAACAAAGAAAAGACTTGTTTTCACTTTCACACTAAAACGAATCGTATCGCTAAGTCCGCTGAACAGAGAGTTTGTGCTTCCACTCAATAAATTGGTTTGCGTTACACCATCGAAACTACTGTTCGTGCTAAAGCCTGTACTGATAGGCGGCGCTGTTACAGTGAAGCTGGTAGATGGGCCAGGGAATGTCGCGGACAGATTTTCCGTCAGCGAGATGTTTTTGAGTGTGCCGAGGTCATAGTTTTTAGTCACGATGGTATACGTCAGATTGTAAGATCCGTCGGTATTTACCTGTGGCACAGATACCGCTTTTGCAATACCCAGTGTTTTTAAAGAACAATCAACCGGCACCAGGAAGAGTGTGGTGTCTTTGATACAACCTTCCCCATCAAACAAACGAATGGTGTAGGCTACTGTAGTGCTTGGATTCGCCAGGTTGTTGGTGATTACACCAGACACCGGAATAATGGCCGCATTGGCGTAGGTTGCCGTTCCGGTGTACGAAGTGCCAACTACCAGATCAAATTTATCTGTTACAGTAAATCCTGCCACACTTATCTTACCATCGTTATTACTGTTTCCATTTGCACAGGTTGGTGGCGTAATGGAAGCGGTTATACTTACATTGGTGTGCGTACCCACCGTAACGGTGGCGGTCGAAGAACAAGTACTGCTAAGGTCTGTTACTTTAACAGTGTAGGTTCCTGCAACAGCTACCGTAAATGTTTGAGCGGTACTGGTAAAGTTACCCGGACCATTCCAGCTGTAGGCCGGATTGGTAGTAGTATTCGCCGCATTTAAAGTCACCACAGAGAACGAACAGGTAATACTGCCGGATGTAGTGGCGGTAACTGAAGGAATAGAGTTATCGGTCGCTACGTCAACAGTTGCTGTAGCAATACAGCCCGTGATAGTATTGGTTACACTCAGCGTAAAATTACCCCACACACCGCTGATGGTAGGATTTTGTACCGAAGAACTAAAGCCCGAAGGCCCTGACCAGCTATAAGAGATATTAGGATCGCTGCAATTACCAAATAAGGCAGCGGTTGGACTTGCGCAACTTACGGTACCGGTACTGCTTGCCGTTACATTAGCAGGCAGTGGGTTTACAAACACGTCTACAGTAAAGGAAGCAAAACAAAGCCCGGCATTGTCACCTAACACAGTGTAAGTCGTGTTGGCTAAAGGTGTTTCTACGGTAACAGATCCGTTAGTTGCACTTGGCAACCAGGTGTAGCTGGTTGCGCCGGATGCTGTGAGTGTAGCAGAACTACCAATACAAACAGATGAATTAAGTGGTGTTACATTTAAGGTTGGATTCGCAACGGTATTTACAAACACTGTTGCCAGACCTGTACATCCGTTGGCATCGATACCTACAACGCTATAAGTAGTAGGAGAATTTGGAGTTTCTACTATGCTCGCGGTGAGTTGACCATTAGGACTCCAGGTGTAATTCAAGGCGCCGGTTGCAGTTAGATTTACGCTGCTGCCTTCACAAACAAGAGTTTGGTTGGCGGTTGCGGCAACTGTTGGGCCTGGGGTTACATTTACAAAGACACCGGAGGTGTTTGAACATCCGTTGGCATCTACACCAATTACGGTATACGTGATGGAATTAAGAGGATTATCTGTAACAGTGTTGCCGCTGAGTCCAATCGGATTCCATGTATAATTAACAGCGCCAAATGCGCTTAGCGTTACAGTACTACCTGCACACAACGGAGATGGAGCGGCACTGGCGGAAATAACCGGTAGTGGGTTCACCACGATGCCAATGGTAGTTATTCCGGCGCAACTACCGTTGTCACCGGTCACGGTGTAGGTAGTATTAGAACCAGGAGACACAACAATACTTGCTCCGGTTTGTGAACCCGGCTGCCAGGTGTAATTGGTGGCACCGGTTGCAATCAGAGTGGCAGTGTCGCCAATACAGATGGCGGTTGAACTTGCCGTTGCGTTAATAACCGGTGGAGGAAGAACATTTACCGCGACGGTCGCAAAATTAGGACAGCCTGCAGAAGAGAAGCCGACAACAGTATAAACAGTAGCGGCTGCCGGTGTGTCGGTGAAAGTAGAACCTCCTACCAGGCTCGGAATCCAGCTGTAAGTAGAAGCACCGGATGCACTCAGTGTAACGGTACTTCCTGTACAAAGGAGTGTTGAACTGGCGGCTACTGAAACACTCGGCAATGGAATCATGGTAATGTTAATGGTTGCACTCGAAGTACAGGCTCCGTTGCTGCCAATGGCCGTATAAATTGTACTGGCGAGCGGGGTAACTACTATCGGATTACCGGTAGTTCCACCAGGGAACCAGGTAAACGATGGAGCGCCTATTCCAAGAAGACCTACTGTAAAGCCGGCACAAACGGTTGGACTGGAGGCACTGATGGAAACTGCAGGTGAAGGATTAACAGTTAAAGTAAAATTAGCGGACGCGCTACAACCGGATCCGTTAGATCCGATTACTGAATACACAGTAGTGCTAACCGGACTTACTGCAATGGCAGGTCCTGTAGGGCCCGTACTCCAGGTGTAGTTGGTAGCACCGGTGGCGTTTAAGGTTGCTGATGCACCGCTGCAAATCGGATTACTGCTTGCAGAGATGGAAACGTTTGGAAGACTGTTAACAGTAACTCCAATAGTTTGGGTTCCCGCGCAACCAGGACCACTGGTTCCTGTTACAGTATATACAGTGCTTGCGAGTGGCGAAACTGTAAGCGGGTTGGCTGTTGAGCCACCCGGTTGCCAGGTATAGGATGTACCGCCTGTAGCGGTGAAAGTAACACTTCCACCCACACAGATGCTGGAAGCAGAAGCATTCACGTTAAGTGTAGGTGCAGGGTTTACAATAACAACAACGGAAGCGGAACCCGTACAACCAGAGCTGAGCCCAACTACAGAATACAGAGTTGGAACGAGCGGTGTCACAATAACAGGGGTACCTACAAGTCCGCCAGGATTCCAGGTATAGGAACCGGCGCCTGTGGCGGATAAGGTAACGGATTGGCCCGCGCAAATATTAGTTGAAGAGGCAGAGGCCGATACATTTGGTATAGGATTCACAATTACCTGAGCGGTGGCGGTTCCTGAGCATCCTGCCGCGTTAATTCCTGTTAAGGTGTAAATGGTAGTTACAGTTGGACTCACTGTCACAAACGCTCCAAATAAGTTACCGGGCTGCCAGGTATAAGATACCCCGCCGGAGGCTGTGAGTGAAGTGCTGCTGCCGGCACAGATTGTGGAAGAAACAGGTGAAGCGAAAATGGAAGGTAAAGGGCTTACAGAAATGTTAGTTGTAGCTAATCCTGTACAACCCGCGGTTGCACCTATTACAGTGTAGGTTGTGCTAAGCGTTGGGCAAACAACAATGGAAGGACCTGTTGATCCTGTACTCCATGTAAACGAAGCCGCTCCAAAAGCACTTAATGTGGCACAACTACCTGCGCAAACAACAGTAGAAGTCGCAGTAATATTTACTGTTGGAGAAGGGGTTACATTTACGGCAATCGTGGTTTGAGCGGTACAACCGGCACTCGCACCAATTAAGGTATAAACAATACTTGCTGTTGGGGTAACGGTTACCGGATTGCCGACGATAGGGCCAGGTAACCAGGTATAGGTGCTTGCTCCCCCGCCGGTTAACACAGCTGAGCTACCGGCACAAATGGCGGTTGGGCTGGCTGCGGCAAACAGGCTAATAGCAGGATTAACAGTCACTGTAATACTTTGTGTACTGGTACAACCTGAGGCATTTACCCCGGTTGCGGTGTATGTGGTGGTAAGAGAGGGAGTTACAATTACCGGACTACCGGATAAATTACCCGGTTGCCAGGTGTAAGCAATGGCTCCACTCGCGGTTAAGGTAGAACTGCTACCCGCGCAAACAGTGGCTGGGTTGGCACTCAGGGATAAAGTCGGAGCTGGATTCACAATAATGGTCACTACAGCCGTGTTGGTGCTTGGGCAGCCAAAGGCGCTGCTTCCGGTAAGAGAATAACTGGTAGTTACAGAAGGACTCACAACAATGGAAGTGGCATTGGATCCGGTGCTCCAGGTATAGTTGCTTGCGCCGCTTGCTGTGAGCGTGGAAGAACCTCCCTGACAAATAGAAAGGGGAGAAGCACTGATACTTACTGTCGGTGCCGGATTCACTACCACGGTTACAAAGGCAGTTCCGCCGCAACCGCCCAGTGTGCCGGTAACGGTATAATTGGTGGTTGTTGAAGGACTCACAAACACATTGGTTCCCGATAATGCACCAGGCATCCAGAAATAACCGGAAGCGCCTGTAGCAGTTAAGGTAGAAGTGCCACCTGCACAAATCGTAGCAGAATTCGCTGTGGCATTAATGTTTGGCGCCGGATTTACAAACACGGTTACTGTTTGAGTGCTGGTACAACCGGAGGCATTATCACCGGTTACGGTATATGTGGTAGTAATAGTAGGACTCACGCTGATGGAGGCACCGTTTAAATTAACAGGCTGCCAGGTGTAAGAGATCCCTCCGGTAACGGTAAGGTTACTGCTGTTGCCAGGGCAAATGGTAGCCGGACTGGCAGAGGCTATTAATGCTGGACCATTGGTCACTGAAAGTGTTCCAACCACAGTGTTGCTGATACAACCGCTGGCATTGGATCCAACTACGGTATAACTGGTATTGGTAGTAGGACAAGCAATGGCGCTGAGTCCTGTAATGGTATAGGTAAGGGCTCCTGTTGCAGAAAGAGTGGCACAACTACCCGCGCAAATAGTAGCTGGGGTAAAGGAAGCGGTAATTGCAGGTGCCGGAGAAACAACTACGGATGCGAAGGCCTGGTTGGTACAACCACTGGTTGCGCCAATGACTGTATACGAGGTATTAACAAGAGGTGAAACCAAAAGACTGGTTCCGGTTGATCCGCCAGGGAACCAGGTATAAGAAGTGGCGCCGCTGGCTATTAACGTGGTACTGCTACCCACACAAACGGTTGCCGCAGAAGGGCTAACAGAAACGGAGGGTACAGGGTTGACAATAACCTGAACGGTAATGCTGGAGGTACAACCCGAAGCGTTGATACCGATGGCTGTATAAGTGGTCGTAATAGTAGGGGTTACTAACAGTGTAGGGCCTGTTGTTCCGGTGTTTACCCAGGTGTAAGAGGTAGCACCCGATACAGTCAGGTTAGAGCTTCCACCACTACAAATAGCAGTAGGAGTGGCGGTAATGGATAAATTAGGACTCGCGTTAACATTTACGGCTACTACTGCAGGTGTGCCTAAGCAACCCGCGGCATTCTGGCCAGTTACTGTATAACTTGTGTTTACCAGAGGACATACCACAAAAGACCCACCGCTGATCGTATACGAAGTTCCGCCACCGGGCGTAATAGTAGAACAGGCTCCGGCGCAAACAGCCGTTGGACTGGCGCTGGCCGTAATGTTTGGAAGTGGAGATACGGTAACTGTCACGGAACTGGTACTGGTACAACCCGCTGCATTGGCTCCCGTCACGGTATACGTGGTGTTAACGGCCGGGGCTACCGAAATACTTGCCCCACTGAGGTTGCCTGGTTGCCAGGTATAACTTACTCCGCCCGTTGCCGAGAGAGTCACCGAACTACCCTGACATACAGAAGGTGTAGAAGGAGAAATCACAATGTTAGGAAGCGGACTTTCAATAGGGTTAGCAGTGTAGGTAGATTTACAACCCATGGCGTCGATGGCAGAAACGGAATAACCGCCGGCAAGTGTTGGTGTTACCACAATTGACGTAGCATTGATGGCGCCTGGTTGCCAGGTAAAGGCACCCACTGCTCCGGGAGCAACTGCGCTTAAAGTAGTGCTGTTACCCGGACAAACAGAGGCTGGATTTGGCGTGATGGTAATACTTGGACCGGGGTTAACGCTGGCTGTTATATTGGTAGTAGCTGTACAGGCTCCTGAAGCGCCTATCACAGTATAGTTCGTTGTGACGGTTGGGCTAAAGGTTTGGAAAAATCCAGTTACGTTATTTGGCAACCAGGTAAATGTGGTAGCGCCGCCCGCCACAAAGGTAACAGGGGTTCCCGCGCAATTATAAGTAGCGGTAAGAGCCACAACATTTAAGGACAGGGCCGGTGACACATTAATATTTGTAGTGACACTACCGGTACAACCTGCTGTAGATGTGCCTACTGTGGTATAGGTGGTAGTGGTTCCCGGGGAAACGATTACCTGAGAGCCGGTCAGAGCTCCTGGATTCCAGGCGTAAGAATTTGCGCCAAAAGCGGTAAGAGTGGCGCTTTGGCCCGGACAGACGCTAAAATTGCTACTTACAACGGAAACTACCGGATCAGGATTAACGGTGACCTCTACGGTATAAGTTCCTACACAAGTCCCTGTTTTGGCAGTAAGTGTATAAATTGTGGTGATAGTAGGAGTGACGACAATGCTTGACAAATTAGAGCCACCAGGTTGCCAGGTATACTGTGAGGCACCTGAAGCACTGAGCGTGGAAGAAGTATTTGTCCCTGACGCACATAAATTGGCGGGACTAGCTGTTACAGTTGTAGGAGGTACGAATTGAAGATTGATGATTTTTTGTAACGGAGGGTTGCAAATTCCGGTAGGACTCATGTTCAGAGTATAATTACCGGGAATGGAAGTTGTAACGGTTTGGCTTGAAAGGTTGGTGAAAGTTCCAGCAGGACCAAACCAAGCGTATGGCCCAAGGCCTGAAGGAGCTGTTAACGTAGCATTACTTCCACAAAGAACCTGAGGGTATACCGTAGTAGAAGGCATTGAAAGTGTTTGCGTATTATTAACTGTAAGGTTCATGGTGTTACAGTTAGAGTCGAAATAAGCATAACCATAATGACCTTGAAGCGAGCAATGCGCCACAATAACCTCAATGGTTACGTTTTGAGACATGTATGGGGTAAGATCAATGGAAAATTTCTGCCAGCCGACACTTGTCTGTATGCCTCCAGCTGTAAGACTCCAACTGGTCGGTCCGATTCCAGCGCAATTTGGAGCACCTGTTGAAGGAGCAACAATGCTAAAATTGGGACATCCCTGCAGAGTATTCGCAAAGTTCCTGATCTTTACCAGCATGTAAGGTGTTTGGTTACAGCTATGGTTGGTCGCGTTTTGCATCACCGCCCAATAGGCGAAATCATACAGGTAATTGGTAGGTGTAACACTAAAGGTTTGAGCAAGTTTTACAACAGCTCCTGTACCAGTAACGGTGTTGTTAATTCGTACAACTTTTGTCCCGCCTAAAGGCGAATTTGGTATTGTCCCCACAACTGCATCAGAAAAAGGTGTGCTGACAACTGTGACCTGAGCCCCTGCGCTTATTGGCGTAGGCGTGGTTGTGTATGTCTGTGAGTCACCATTTACACCAACAGAAGCACTCCATCCGGATAAAGTTCCGGATTCAAAATCTTCGTTTGTACAAGGAGCGTTATTTGTAGTAGCAGATGAGTATCTGGAGTTGCCTACCGGACTTTGGTCACCAAAATTGCCAATGCTCCAACTTTCATATTCTGCATAGGTTTGCAGGTGATATTTTGAATTGATGAAAGCTCTTTTTTGCTGATTCAGATAGGTCTGAAACTCTATCCCATAAAAACCCGCGGAAAGCGCGTAATTTTGGGCTGCGGTTTCGTCAAACCCAGCTAAAGAATCCGGAGCAAAAATAATTCTGGCGGACGGGGAACCATTTATTTGTGAAAATAACTTACTGTTACAAAACGTTAATAGAACCGTAAAAGTGAGTAGTAGACGTAAAGATCTCATAGAAATATATCTGATAAATTGCCAACTAACTTACTAAAAATTTTTAAACAATTTTTAACGAAAAGGTGAATTCTCACCCAACCTTTTTACGCATATTGATAATCAGGTAGTTATGAGCTGTTTTAACATCAAAAAGTTGATATGATTTAGGGAGTGACGGGCTTGAAAAAGGCGAATTTGCAGATTCTGCATTTTAACGCTGTTCTGAAAAAGCTAACAATTTCAAAATCAGGATTAAAAATGCCCAAAAAAAGATTCTGTTTTTTTGTAAAATTAAAAGAGCGCTTCTTTCCATTTCGCGTTACTTATTGATTAAATTTGAAGGTTTATGTCACACAATACCATAGCTCTTTTACCCGATCATGTTGCCAACCAGATTGCTGCCGGAGAGGTCGTGCAACGACCTGCCAGCGTGGTGAAAGAACTTCTGGAGAACGCCATAGACGCGGGCGCCAAACACATACAACTCATTATTAAGGACGCGGGCAAAACCCTCATTCAGGTAATTGATAATGGAAAAGGGATGAATCCGTTTGACGCACGTATGTGTTTTGAACGTCATGCTACGTCAAAAATAAATACTGCAGACGACCTTTTTACCCTTACCACCAAAGGCTTTCGTGGAGAGGCGCTTGCCAGTATTGCCGCTATTGCCCAGGTGGAATTAAAAACAAAACAGGAAGCCGACGTGGTTGGGCAGCAGGTGATTATAGAAGGGGGAAAAATCAATTCTCAGGGGGAATGCCAGACGCCTACCGGCACCAGTTTCAGCGTTAAAAATTTATTTTACAACATTCCCGCCCGGCGTAATTTTTTAAAGAGTGATCAGATCGAACAAAAACACATCATTGATGAGGTAGAGCGACTGGCTATTCCGCACACGGACGTGCATTTTATTTTGCAAAGTAATGGCAACGAAATTTTAAATCTGCCTCCGGGCAATTTGATGCAACGGATCAAATCCCTGCTGGGAAGTTACATTCAAAAAGAACTGGTGCAGATTAATGAAGACACTTCTTTTGTGAAGATCAACGGTTACGTGAGTCTTCCCTCGGCCGCCATCAAAACAAAAAAAGAGCAGTACTTTTTTGTGAATAACCGCTATGTGCGCAATCCTTTTTTAAATCACGCCATTTACGAGGCGTATAAAGAACTGATCAGTTTTCAGTCGCATCCACGTTATTTTATTTTTTTAGAGCTCGATCCCAAACACATTGATATTAATATTCACCCGACTAAAACGGAAGTGAAATTTACCGACGACAAAACGGTATACATGCTCCTGATCAGTGCCATCAAACGCGCTCTGGGCAAGGCCAATGTATCTCCTTCCCTCGATTTTGAATCAGAGATGAGCATGAATCAGGAAAACGTGGAGATCGGTAAAGTGTACACCCAGCCCAAAGTGAGTTACAATACCAGTTACAATCCCTTTCATTCTTCCGCATCCAATTCGGGCGACACGGCCCTTCAAAAAGCCAACAAACAAAACTGGGAAAGTATGTTTGAAGGATTTAAGGCAGATCAGGAAATGGTGCCTGCTTCGGGAGCTCAGCAACAACAGACTCTGGAGACGATCAAACACGAGGCCATCGATTTTAATGTGTTTCAGCTCAACTTCAAATACATTGTAACCGCCTACAATCAAAATGTGATGATTGTGGATCAGCAACGCGCACACGAACGCATTGTGTACGAGCACTACCTGCATTCTAAAAAAGAAACAGGCATTAGCTCCCAGCAGTTATTGTTCCCCGAACAAATTGAAATGAGCGCCAATGATTTTTCGCTTGTAAAAGGTTTGCTGGACGAGTTTAAGGTTTTGGGATTTGACCTCGAAATTTTTGGTAAGAACAGCATTGTGGTAAATGGCACGCCGGTAGACATGCAGGATTTTCACGTGGCCCAGACCATAGAGGGAATTATAGAGACCTATAAACTCAATACCATCGATGCCAAAGTAGAAAAACATGACAATTTGTGCAGGGCTATTGCCAAAAATATCGGAATTAAGTACGGCAAGGTTCTTGAAGTGGAAGAAATGAAATTATTGCTCAACCATTTAATGGCCTGCGAAAATCCTTTATATACTGCCAACGGAAAAGTGGTGATGATGGACATGGAATACAGCGACATTGAAAAATTCTTTAAACGCTAATGAACTTTAACAACCAATACAGACCCGGGGGATTTGGCGGATTGCCGGTGGTAACCAAAAACATCATCATTATTAATGTGATTATGTTTGTTGCCACTATGCTGGCTGAAACCAGGGGAATCGACCTGAACAAGCTTTTCGGACTGCATTATTTTCTGGCGACCGAGTTTAAACCGCATCAGTTTGTAACCTATATTTTTATGCATGGCAGTGTGATGCACATTGTCTTTAATATGTTTGGGGTGTATATTTTCGGTCAGGTACTCGAACAGGTGTGGGGACCGAAACGTTACCTGATCTTTTATATATTAACGGGATTCGGAGCCGCGATCGCCCAATACGTGGTGATTCATATCTCGGTGGGACCGCTCCTGGAATTACTGGATCATGTGCAGAACAATTTGTCGCGCGAGAGTTTTGAACCCTTGTTCAGCGATGCGCAGTTTCACCGCGGTGTAAGCAATGAGTTTATTCCCGAGTACAATACCTTTATTAAACAATACCAGGACGCTGTTGAAAGTGGCTCTCCCCGCGCACTTAGCCTGGCCTCACAATTTTTGATCGATTATAAAAATCAGTACCTTAATTCTCAGGTGGTCATTGGCGCCTCGGGGTCTTTATTTGGTTTGTTGGGAGCTTTCGGTATGCTTTTTCCGAATCAGAAATTGTACCTGTACTTTTTTATTCCTATAAAAGCCAAGTGGCTGGTTATTGCTTATGGGGCATTTGAATTGTTCTCAGGCTGGAAAAACGACCCTATGGACAACGTGGCACATTTTGCACACATAGGAGGTTTGTTGCTGTCTCTTATACACATCTCCGAGCCCACGAGACCGTACTAGATCTCGTATGCC
>CAZMHW010000042.1:0-14244 GCA_964566105.1 uncultured Akkermansia sp. | reverse complement strand
GTGTATACCACATTGGTCCGGGAGATCACATCAGTTCGAACGACCCTAAGGTTCTCGTTATGGATAAACAAGGTGAAGTCATTTCAGTGCCTTACCAGTAAAATTTATAGGATAGATTGGCGATTCAGTCCTCTATGCCCCGAAGCCACGGTTTCTTTGGTCTGGAAACAGTAAACATTACCGTTTCGGCAAATCCTTCGTTCCTCAGAATAGCGCGACACCCTCTGTGCTTTCTCAGTACCTCAAAACTCTGTGTTGAAAACAAACTACAGCCCCCTCTCCTTATCCAGGTACGATTGCACCACTTCAATGGCATTGTCAATCACATCACTCAGGGCACAGATGAAGGAACCCGGTTTGGCTAAAGTAAAAGCATGTTTTAAGGCTTCTACTTCTTTTGGAATGTACTCGTAGGATTTTTTTGGATCCACCTGTTTGATTCCTTCCAATAACAAGTTAACAATGTCTTCTGCTTTTCTGCCGCGTAAAAATTTATCCTGACGGATGATGATGTGGTCGAACATTTCTGCGGAAATTTTTCCCATTTCACGGATATCCTCGTCGCGACGATCACCGGTGCCTGTAATAATCCCAATTTTGTAAGGAGACTCAATACCTGATAAAAATTCTTTGATGCCTTTAAAACCATCGGGATTGTGAGCGAAATCGATCAGCACTTTGTATTCTTTAAAATCAAAAATGTTCATGCGTCCCGGCGTCTGCGCTGCCGAAGGAATAAAAGTCTCCAGATTGGTCTTAATGTCTTCAATTTGAAAACCGTACACGTAAGAAGCCAGGGTAGCGGCCAGTACATTGGCGATCATAAAATTTACTTTACCACCAAAGGTCAGAGGTATGTTGGTGACTTTATCAATCCTGAATTTCCATTCGCCTTTTTTAATCGTGATAAAGCCATTTTCGTAAATGGCCGCGATGCCGCCTTTTTTACAATGTTCACGAATGACAGGGTTATTTTCGTTCAGACTAAAATATGCCACTTTGCAATCCGCGTTTTTCCCAAGCAACACACAATAATCGTTGTCTGCATTCAATACGGCGTAACCGTCGCGTTTCACACTTTTAACCACTACGCCTTTTACATTGGCCATGTCGCGCAGCGTATTAATGTCCGACAAACCCATGTGATCTTCCTGAATATTGGTCACTACCGCCACGTCGCATCTGCCAAAGCCCAGTCCTGATCGCAGAATGCCACCGCGCGCAGTTTCCAACACGGCGAACTCTACGGTAGGATCTTTTAAAATAAATTCGGCACTGATAGGTCCGGTGGTATCACCCTTCGTCAGCATGGAATTTTGTACATAAATTCCATCCGAGGTGGTAAAACCAACCCGGTAACCGTTATTTTTTACAATGTGTGCAATTAAACGAGTGGTTGTGGTTTTTCCGTTGGTACCTGTAATGGCGATAATTGGAATCCTGCAATTTTTTCCGGGAGGATAGAGCATGTCAATTACCGGAGCGGCCACGTTTCTTGGTAAGCCCGTTGCCGGTGCCAGGTGCATGCGGAATCCGGGAGCGGCGTTCACTTCTAACACCACACCACCGGTTGTTTCCAAAGGCTCACTTAAATTTTGAGCCATGATGTCAATGCCACAAATGTCCAGACCAATCACACGGGAGATACGTTCGCAGATAAAAATATTATGCGGGTGCATGATGTCGGTCACATCTGTGGAGGTACCTCCGGTGCTCAGATTCGCAGTCCCTTTCAAATAACATTTTTCTCCTTTTTTGAGAATGGTCTCCAGGCTGTAGTTGTATTTTACCAGTTGATCCATGGTCTCTTTGTCAATGCTGATCTCTGTTAATACGTTTTCATGTCCGTACCCTCTGCGTGGATCTTTATTTTCTGTATCAATGAGTTGTTGAATAGTTGAAGCACCATCTCCCATGACGTGTGCCGGTTCACGCAAAGCAGCGGCAATAAAACGGTGATTGATTACCAGTACCCTGAAATCGTATCCCGTAATAAATTTTTCTACAATGATGCGGTGCGAATATTTTTTGGCGTGGTGAAAAGCGGCCATGGCTTCTTCTTCTGTCTTCACGTTGATGGAAGCGCCCTTGCCGTGATTCCCGTCCAGTGGTTTAAATACCAAAGGAAATTTCACACTGTCAATCACTTCTTTTACCTGTTCTTCGTAACTGATGCACATGCCTTTGGCCACCGGTATGGCAGCTTCCTGTAACATGCGTTTGGTTTCATCTTTATTGCTGGCAAGATCCACCGCAATGGAACTGGTGCGGTCGGTCATGGTGGCTCTGAAACGCACCTGATTTTTACCGTAACCCAATTGTACCAACGATTCGTTATTTAAACGTATAAAAGGAATATCTCGGGCAACCGCTTCGTCTACAATAGAGGCGGTACTCGGACCAAAACGTTCCTGTTCGCGCATACGGCGCATTTTTTTAATGTCGGCGGCCAGATCGTATTCCTGCGACGCGATAAGCGCTTCGGCAATAGCTACAGCTGCTTTGGCAGCGTAAGTGCCTACGGCTTCTTCCATGTAGGAAAATACCACATTGTAAATGCCGGTTTTTCCTGTGCCCCGGGTGCGGCCAAAACCTACTTCCATTCCAGCGAGCGTTTGAATCTCGAGCGCGATGTGCTCGATGACGTGCCCCATCCAGGTACCTTCATCTACGCGTTCAAAAAAACCACCTTCGTGATCTTTAGAACAGCGGTGACTGATCATGGTTGGAAACATGTTTTTTAAACGTTGAGAAAACCCCGGAATTTTGTTGGTTGGTAATTCTTCCAGTTCCTCCAGATCCAGTTTCATCACAATTAATTTTTTGCGGTAATTCGACCAGTAATTGGGCCCTCTGAGGGTCTTAATTTCAACGATTTTCATAAGGTGGGGGAATGGAATATAGTTCAATGTAAGATTTGTTTTCTATTTAAACAAGAACGTGTTTAAAATAAGATGATAAGTGTCGTCGCTTTGCAGGCATTTAAAAGATAATTAAGGTAGTTTTGCCGAATAGATTTATAGAGCATGGACGCACCAAAAGGGAAACTCATTATTATTGGAGGATCGGTTGATAAAGGAAGTTATTTTAAAGAACAGGATAACCAGCCACAGAACTTAAAATTTTTTGAGAAGGGTATTTTAAAACGGATCAGTACAGAATCACTGAAAGGAAATTTGTCCCGCATTGAAATTATTACAACTGCCAGTAGTATTCCTAAGGAAGTAGGGGAAGAATATATCAGCGCGTTTAAACAACTCGGTATTTTAAATACCGCGGTGCTGGATGTAAGAACACGTGAAGAAGCCAACGCGCACGCGACACTCGAAAGACTTAGAAACGCGGACATTGTGATGTTTACCGGAGGCGACCAGTTACGTCTGACCTCCATTTTCGGAGGAACTACTTTTCACCACCTTTTGTTGGAACGTTATCAGAAAGAACATTTTGTGATCTCCGGAACTTCAGCCGGCGCCGCGGCGAGCTCTCACAACATGATTTACCAGGGCAGTAGTTCAGAAGCTTTATTAAAAGGAGAAGTAAAAATCACTGGCGGTTTAGGTTTTATTAATAACGTCATTATCGATACACATTTTGTTCAGCGTGGCCGCATTGGTCGTTTGTTATACGCCTGTGCCAGCAATCCGGTTAACCTGGGTATTGGTTTGGGGGAAGATACAGGTTTGTTAATTACACATGGTCACAGCATGGAAGCCATTGGTTCGGGACTTGTGATTTTAGTGGATGGTACGCACATGCGCCATACCAATATTACCGATGTGGAAATGGGACAACCTGTTTCGATAGAAAACCTAACCGTGCACGTGATGTCTTTTGGAGATCATTTTGATTTAAAAACCAAACGTCTCACACTAAAAAACATTCAGACACCAACAGTAGAATAATTCACGGTTTAATTACCGTAAATTCCGATAAACAATTCCTCTCCTTCTTTTTTGGAAGCGCGGTACATGCCTTCTGAATTGAAGGGCAGCTCTATGTTTCCCAGCCTGTCAAGTGCAATCAGACCGCCTTCACCACCTAATTTTACGAGTTTTTCTTTTACCACAAAGTCACAGGCTTCTTTTAAAGAGAGTCCTTTGTATTCGATCAAACACGAAATGTCGTAAGCTACAACTGAGCGGATAAAAAATTCACCATGCCCGGTACAGGAAATAGCGCAGGTGTTGTTATTGGCATAGGTGCCGGCTCCAATCATGGGGGTATCGCCAACACGTCCATTCTTTTTATTGGTCATCCCTCCGGTGCTGGTGCCGGCAGCAAGATTTCCCTGAACGTCCAGCGCCACGGCGCCTACCGTTCCAAATTTTTTCTGATTTTCTGAAGTATGATCCAGTAAAATACTGTCGCTTTCTTTTGCCAATAAATACTGATCGTAACGGGCCTGCACGAAAAAGTACGCGTCCGGTTCAGTGGCAACCTGCATTTTTTTTGCAAAATCCAGAGCACCTGTACCTGCTAAAAAAACATGTTCCGACTTTTCCATTACCATTCTGGCAAGACGGATAGGGTTCTTAATGTTTTTTATTCCTGCCACCGCGCCCGCCATCAAATTTTTTCCATTCATAATGGAAGCATCCAGTTCGTTTTTACCCTCGTGATTAAAAACGGCGCCTTTTCCGGCATTAAAAAGAGGATTATCTTCCAGGCTTTGAATACAAGCCTCTACCGCATCAACGCTACTTCCTCCCTTTTTTAAAAGGTTTTCTCCCGCCGTAAGTGCCAATTCCAGTCCTTTTTTATAGGCTAGTTCTTTTTCAGGGGTCATTAAGTTCTTAAGAATCGTACCGGCCCCACCATGCAGGGCAATTGCATATTTGCTCATAATGATCTAAAGGTATTAAAATTAACCGGAATGGATTAAGTTTGGCGGGTCTGGCAAAAAGCCCGTGTTTACGTAAAATGCAGACTATAAACCAGTTGGTTAGTTCTAATTTTCTAATTTTAATCAATAATTCACATGTTTATAAACAAAAATGTATATATTTGAAACTTGTGAAGTTTTTGAGAATGTTAAAAAGTAATAAGCATTTACTACTTGTTATAGGTTTACTTTTTCTGTTGCCCGCCTTATCACAGGCACAAAGAGGATACAGATTTGAGTATGGTGTAATAACAGGGGTTTCTAATTATTTGGGGGAGATTGGTGGTCGTGAAGGAAAGGGGAGGCCCTTTGTGATGGATTTGAAGCTGGCAAAAACTCGCTGGAATGAAGGTCTTTACATGCGTTACCGTTTTCATCCGAAATTGGCGGTAAAACTTTCCTTAAATTATCTGAGAATAGAAGGCGCGGATAAATTGTCTATCAATCCGGGAAGAAAATACAGAAATCTGAGTTTCAGAAACGATATTTACGATTTTGAAACAACCCTGAATTGGATCTTTTTTGATTCTAAAAAACCAACTGGTGTGTATGCCAGGACCAATATTTACTTTACTGCCTATCTCTTTGCAGGCGCAGGTGTTTTTCACCACAATCCAAAAACATTGTATCAGGGGTCCTGGGTGGCTTTACAGCCTATTAAAACCGAGGGTGTTACGTATTCCAAATGGGGTTATTGTGTCCCTTTAGGGGCAGGTTTTTATGTCACCCTGAATAAAAGAAGACGTTCGCACCGGATTGGTCTCGAAATTAACTGGCGTTACACCAATACCGATTATCTGGATGATATTTCGACAACCTATAAAAATCCGGCCGATCTTCCAAGTGCTACAGCAGTGGCCTTATCTAACAGAAATCCGGAAGTCACAAAACAACCGGAAGGTTTTTCCGGTAACTATGGATGGCAGGGTGTTGGTTTAGATGGGAATCCGATAAATCAGGCACCAAGAGGAAATCCAAACAACAAGGACTCTTATATTTCAGTGAATATCTCTTACGGTATCGCGATTAAATCCCGCTTTACCCGTAGCAAAGGAAGAAGAATCAGAACTGTATCTTTCTAAAGAACTCCCATCATCTTTTTCATGATCTCTTCGTTCTCGATTTGGTAAATACAGATCAAATGGGTGTATCTGTTTAGTGTTTTTAATCCGCGTTATCCGTGTTCTATTTAGAGAACACAGATAAGCAGATTTACAGGGATAAGACTTAACTAAGCTTCGAGTGTTGCCTCGTAAGTTATTTCGGTATTGTATAATTTGGAAATAGGGCAATTGGCTTTTGCGTCCGCTACTAATTCATCAAATTTTTCTTTAGAGATACCAGGCACTTTTGCCTTTACAGTCAGGTGTGAATTGGTAATACTTCCCTGATCTAAAGTAATGTCACAACGTGTATCAATATTGGCGGGGGGAAATCCTGCACCGGAAAGATTAAAACTTAATTTCATTGTGAAGCAACCTGCGTGAGCAGCAGCCACTAATTCTTCGGGATTGGTACCAACACCATTCTCGAAACGCGATCCGAACGAATACTGGGTTTTGTTTAATACCGTACTTTGTGTAGAAAGATGACCTTTTCCTTCTTTACCGGTTCCTTGCCAATTGGCATTTGCAAATCTTTTCATAATGGGGTTTATTATTACAGGTGTATAAGAACATAAAGATAATTATATAGTTATAACACAGAAGTTAAATTTTTACGATGAATCAGGAATGTCTTTTCATTTCTGACATTATTTTTTCCACATCCACATTCAGGCCCTTCGCAACAGCCAGACCTAATTTCACATCTGTTCTAAAAAAATGACACAACTGGCGATTTACAATAAGTTCTTTTTTCGGGCCGTTGATTCCCTTCATGGAACCGACAATATTCGAAACTAAATTGTGACGGTCGTAGTCGTTTAGTGTCTTGTTATAGAACAAAGCGGGTTGTGAGTAATGATCGTTTTCGCCTTCCGCGTTGCGGTCGTACCAGTCAGCCAACACCGAATCAAGCGGCATTGCAGGTTCTTTGTAAGACGCGTCAATATACACTTCATCGAAACTATTTGGGAAATAATTGGGCGAATCTTCCCCATTCCCGTTTATAGCCATGGCACCGTCTCTTTCGTAATTGCTCACCATATAGGGGCAACGGTTAACAGGGATCTGCTCGTAGTTTCCACCGAGACGGTGCCTGTGCGCATCCGGATAAGACAACAAGCGGCCCTGCAGCATTTTATCAGGGGAATAACCTATGCCATCTACAACGTGCGCGGGAGCGAAAGCAGACTGCTCCACTTCTGCAAAATAATTTTTTGGGATCTGGTTCAGTTCAAGAATGCCGACGTCTATTAAGGGAAAATCGCCATGAGGCCATACCTTTGTAAGATCAAACGGATTAAAAGGTGATTGTTTGGCTTGTTCATGGGTCATTACCTGAATCTTCATCGCCCATGCCGGGAATTCTTTTCTGTCAATGGCATCCACAAGGTCTCGTTGCGCAAAGTCCGGATCCTTGCCTTTCATTTCACCCGCTTCTTCGTTGGTGAAATTTTTAATACCCTGAAGCGTCTTAAAATGAAATTTCACCCACACCGTTTCATTTTGCGCGTTGATCAGGGAAAAGGTGTGACTGCCATAACCATTCAAATGTCTGTATCCGTAAGGTGTGCCCCGGTCGCTCATTAAAAACAATACCTGGTGTAAACTTTCGGGATTTAAACTCCAGTAATCCCACATCATGGTTGGACTTTTATAATTTGTGCGAGGATCACGTTTTTGAGTATGAATAAAGTCGCTGAATTTTTTAGGATCCTTGATAAAAAAGATAGGCGTATTGTTACCAACCAGATCCCAGTTGCCATCTTCCGTGTAAAATTTAATTGCGAACCCACGCGGATCGCGTTCTGTATCGGCACTTCCTTTTTCTCCACCAACCGTACTGAAACGTAAAAAGACTTTGGTTTGTTTCCCGATTTTATTAAAGATTTTGGCTCTGGTATATTTGCTGATATCATGCGTCACTGTGAAGGTCCCAAATGCTCCACTGCCTTTGGCATGAACAACCCTTTCCGGAATACGTTCCCGGTTAAAGTGCGCCATTTTTTCGTGGAGTATAAAATCCTGCAACAGTAATGGGCCGCGTGGGCCCGCACTCATGCTGTTCTCGTTTTCCGTATAAGGTTTGCCCGAAGCGGAAGTCAATTTTAGTTTTTTGTCTTTTTCGTTTTTCATAGGAGTAGGGATTAAGATTTCTTTAAATAGGCGGTGTACATCCAGACCATTTTTTCCTGTTCACGGATGTAATCACTCATTAACGCGTTGGTACCTTCGTCTGAAGCATCGGCGCTCAGGCTTAAAAGTTCCCTTTGCAGGCTAATGGTGATTTCGAGGGAATGTATCACTTCCGCAAGAGAGGATTTTCCGTTTTTGAAATTTATTTTTTCTTTGATGCTGGATTCCCTGAGGTAATCTGAATAACTGTGCAGAGGGGTGGCGCCGAGCGTTAATACCCGTTCTGCCAGTTCATCGATTTTAAGTTGCAGATTATTGTAAATCTCTTCGAACTTGAGGTGCAGTTCAAAAAAATTATCTCCGGTAATATTCCAGTGAAAGCCACGCGTATTCATGTAAAAGAGCTGATAATTGGCCAGCAGGGTGTTTAGTTTTTTTGCCAGGAGGGTGCTTTTCTTTTTGTCCAGTCCTATAGCAGAGTTTGAGTGTTTCATAATCAGATGTTTAGTCGTGAGGTTAAATTTATTTGACCAGACAAAATTCAGGAATGTAAACTCATAAATCAATTCGATATTTTCTATCTTTGCATAGATTATATCTATGAAATGAACCTGCAACAACTGGAATACATTATCGCGGTAGATACGTACCGGCATTTTGCTACCGCGGCGGAGAAATGTTTTGTGACTCAACCTACCTTAAGTATGATGATCCACAAGCTGGAAGAGGAACTTGGTCTCAGGCTTTTTGACCGGAGCCGTCAACCGGTAGTGCCCACAGAGGAGGGAAAAGAAGTCATTAAGCGGGCACGTGTGCTTATGAACCAGGTAAAGGACCTTAAAGAATACGCCGGGGAACACAAAGGGGAGGTGAGCGGGGAACTGCGTTTAGGAATTATACCTACGCTCGCACCCTACCTCTTGCCCTTGTTTTTAAAAACATTTCACGATAAGTATCCCGGACTTCATATCTCCGTAAAAGAAATGCTGACAGACGACATTGTTTCCAAACTGCAGAACGCGGAACTGGACATGGGAATTGTGGCAACACCGCTGCATGAAAAAAGTCTGACGGAACAGGTCTTATTTTATGAGGAGTTTTTTGTGTATGCCTCCAAAGAAGAAAATCTGCCAAAGAAAAAGTACCTGCTGCCAAAACAAATTGATGTTAATCATTTATGGTTGCTGGAAGAAGGTCATTGTTTGCGCAATCAGGTGTTTAATCTTTGTGAATTAAAAAAACAGGAAAAGGGGAGCTTAAGTTACGAAGCAGGAAGCATTGAAAGTCTGATTAATTTGGTGGATAGTAGTGAAGGTATAACTATTATCCCGGGACTCGCGGCATTAAGGCTCAAAGGAGCTCAAAAACAAAAGGTCCGGGAATTCGCTCATCCGAAACCGGTAAGGGAAATCAGCCTGGTAACCAGGGAGTATTATTCCAGAATAAAACTGGTAGAGCGTTTAAAAGAAACAATCATTCGGGCAGTCCCGCCTGACATGTTGCAGTTCAAACGGCACCTGGTTACTAAAATACAACTGACATAAATCATAGGTCAAAGATATGAACCGGTATGCCCCGCTTGTTCAAAAGTCGGACACTGTTAAATTCATGATCTTAACACTCTGCTATTCTATTTCGCGATACCTTTAAATCATAATCCATTAAATTAACTTTTATGGAAGATGTAAAGAAAGTAGTTTCCGAAAAGGCCGAGTGGCCGGAATTGGTAAAAAAAGAAATTGCCCGCCGTGTGGAAGAAAAGACAAAGCGCGAGGAGGTTTTTCTTAAAAAATACGACGAGGTTCTAAACAAACACATCCTGAACGTTTTCCGGAAAACGGTGGAAGAGACTGAGAGAAGTCACGACCACAGAGCGTTGAAAATTGTGAACAGAGAAGTGTTGCATTTGCGACTGGACTGTATTCAGGGGCAGGCCGAAGGGATTAAAGTGGATTCGGATTCTGAGAACCATTCAATGTATCTGTGGTTTAGTCCTGATCCCACTTGCGAAAAAATGGTTTTCAAATTTATGTATGAGGGCGAAACCATTCACGAAACAGAACGTTACAGTTTGGATGAGGTGGACGAGGATTTTTTTATTTTGCTGATCGGCAAAAAGTACTTCGGGATTCCTGTACCAAACTGATTTTTTTCTAACCTTACTTAACTGCTGGCACTGTTCAGTAGTTCAAGCTCCTGAACACTCAAATGTAAATGCAATGCAGTTAACAGGTCATTTAATTGTAACGAAGACGTGGCGCTCGCAATAGGCGCGCTTACTGCCGGTCTGGCCATTAACCAGGCCAGTGCGACAGCTGCTGGTTTACACGCGTGTTTTGATGAGACTTCGTCCAGGGCTTTTAATATTTTTAAACCTTTATCCGTCAGGTAACGGCTTGCTCCAGCGCCACGAATACTTTTAGTGCTGTCATTTTCACTGCGGTATTTGCCTGTCAAAAAACCCGAGGCAAGTGAATAATAGGGGATCACACCCAGGCCTTCCTTAAGACACAAGTGTTCGGTTGGACCTTCAAAAAGCTCACGCTCCATTAAATTGTAATGAGGTTGCAGGCATTCATAGCGCGGCAAATGGTAACGTGAACTGAGGTCGAGGGCTTCCTTCAGTCTTTCGGCGGAATAATTGGATGCGCCAATATAACGCACTTTTCCTTCCTTAATAAGTTGCTGATAAGCGTCGAGTGTTTCTTCCAAAGGCACTTTTTTATCATCGTCGTGGCTCTGGTAAAGGTCAATGTAGTCGGTTTGCAAACGTTTAAGAGAATCGTTCACCGCCTGGAGAATGTATTTTTTTGAAAGGCCTATCCGTCCATTTCCCATGTCTTTTCCCACTTTGGTAGCAATGATCAGTTCTTTCCTGTTGCCGCGTTTTTTCATCCAGTTGCCAAGAATCGTCTCCGATTCTCCACCAATGCCAGAGGCCCAGCGGGAATACACATCGGCAGTATCTATAAAATTACATTCTGCTGCCGTGAAGGCATCCAGCACTTCGAACGATTGTTTTTCATTCATTGTCCAGCCAAGTACATTTCCTCCAAAAGCGAGCGGTACTATTTTTAATTCGGTTTTGCCAAGCGTTCTTTTTTCCATAGCGTAAAAATAAACTTGTTTTAAGAAATAAAAAACGGCTTGCCGGTAAAGAAAGTAATCATGAACACCTTTCTTTACAGACTGTTTTTGATTCGGGAAACCCTGTGGATCCTGTACTTTTTTTAAATTTGTTAATACTATAAATCGTAGCAAACAAAGGCTATTTTATGTAGTAGTTTTGTTTTAACCAAAAAACAATGTTATGAAAACAGTTAAAAAAATTGAGAGCTATTTTAAAATGATAGAAGGGATCCGTTACGAGAATGAAAACGGGGGGGCTTATGCCTATGTTCAGTTTTTAGCGTATTCCCGCGAACTGTTAAAACTCCTGCGTCCGTTTAAAAAAGTAGAGCGGCAAATGGAGAATATAGAAAGTGTGAACTGGTTGTTTAACGAATACCTGGCTGCCAAATTTACGCACCGTCAAAAAGCTATTTTTGAAAGTAAGCTCATTGAATTAAAAGAGATTTTTGATTCCATTCGCATCTCTCTGAAACAGTTTGAGACAGAACATCCCATCACCAGCCGTTACGCACACAGGCAGGCGGCTTAATAAAAAGGATCGTAGAGTTAACCCGGTATTTCTTAAAATAATTTTATTATGGACGAGCAACTGGATTTGTTTGGTAAGCAAAAACTGCATGAATATTTTATTACCATTTCACCCGACCAGCGTACGAGCGAGCGGGTAAAGTTAAGTAAAATGGCTTTTAATAATTTGATCGCCTTGTCACAGGAAAATCTCTGGTCAGTGCCACACCTTTCCTTGTTCAGATTTCAGGCGCCGTTTAACAGCGATGAAGCTGTTATTCGCAAAATGAATCGGGTGTTGGCAGGAGCAGGTAGTTTTAAAGTGGAAGTGGGAGGATTGGATGTGTTGGATCATGGAAATGTTAAGAAAACCATTGTCTATAAGATCCGTGACGCTGAAAAAATCAAATCTCTTCAATCCTCCATCAGCAAAGAATTCAGATACCGTTCTCCTTCAAAATTCACTCCCCATATTACCATTGCGCGTAATATTCCTATGCCAGATTTTAACCGTCTGGTACATTCGTTAAAACATTTCGATTACAAAGGCGAGTTTATGTGCCATAAAATTACAGTGCTTAAAAAAGTGTTGGGAGAGAGTAAGACCTACTCTCTGTTTTATGAGGCTAAACTAAACTGAGGACGGAGAATCTTTTCGTTTATTTTTTTCTTCAATCCACAGCGCCATATAACGGCTACTTAGCGCCGTGTGTTGCAGGAGCATGGCACCGGTAAAATTAGTGAGCCTGTGTTGTGTTAAGGTTTCCTGAATTAATTTTAGCCTGGAGAGAAATGCGGAAGCGTGAGTGTTCTTATTAAAAATAGAATGAATAATAGTTACACCGTTTTTCTGACTTTGAATCCAGAGGTCTTCGTGTGTATATAATTTTAAAGCGGCCTTCGCAAAATCTTCGGCTGTGTTGGCAATTTCTCCACACCAGTTCAACGTACCGTGCATGGACTCTGCACCAATGTTGGTGGTAACGCTCGGTGTGCCGTTGAGCATACCCTCAATTAATTTTCCCTTTAAGCCGGCGCCAAAACGGAGAGGGGCAATGCACACGCGTGCCTGACGCATCACCATGGACGCGTCCACAGCGCGGCCTTTAATAACAAAGCCTTCTTTGGCATTATTTAGTTCAACTACTTTTTGACTGGGGTAGGCGCCATAAACATGAAGTTCTGAGTCAGGTAATTGTTTTCGGATCAAAGGCCAGATTTCTTGTTTGAGAAATAAGACAGCGTCCCAATTGGGTTCGTGTAAAAAATTACCAATGCTGATGAAATTTTTTCTGGAAGAAAAGTCTGGCCATTTCGACTGTTCTTCTTCCGTGAGTGGTTCCAAAAGAAAAGGCAGGTAAAGCAGCAACGAAGCATCTACTTTAAAAAAATCGGTGAGAAGCTGCATTTCAAATTCTGAAATAATCAGAGAGAGGTCGCAGCGGTAGATGCTTGCCAATTCGCGCTTGGCAATGGTGCTCATTAAATCCGAACTTTCAAAAGTTCGTTTTTCTTTCAGCGCTTTTTGTCTTGCCGCGCGCAAACAGTGAAGGTCTTCTGTATCCAAAATCCTTAGGGCATCGGGACAGTGTTCTGCCACGCGCCAGCCATACTGTTCCTCAGTTGTAAAACGGTCGAACAAAACCAGGTTAGGTTGTAACTCTTTTATAAAATCGTCAAAACTGCTGTTGTTTAGCTCAATGTGGTATTTTTTAATTTCAAGGTCTTTGAGATCATCCGAAAATTCGCTTTCGTTAGCTGCCGAAGCAAAAGAAACCTCCCAGCTTTGTGTCTGGAAAAGGTGGATGAGTTGCATCATACGGCTTCCTGCGGCCGACGACTTTGGTTCCGGCCATACTTTACCAATTATTAAAACCTTTTGAAGCATTTGCGTTGATAAAAGTAGCGAAAATATGTTCTTTTGAAACGCAGGTTATACTTCCATTTTTTGAAGACTAAGCTTTAATGCAGTACTATTAGTTTCTGACTAAGGGTACTTTTGTTTTCCTGGTCGCGCAGAAAGTAGATGCCTTCGGCGAGATCGGTCACTTCGAAGCTGAAGTTGTTGGCACTGTGCAGTGGTATGGTTTTTATTTTTCTTCCCAGATCATCGACCAGAATCAGGTTAGTTGCATAAGACGAAGTTATACTGAAATGACCGGAATTAGGATTCGGATAAACAGAGATGCCATCGGTTGGGCGAATTTGATTCGTGACTCCAAGACAGAGATTGGGATTAAGTACCACACTTGAACTGTTCGCACAGCCGTTAACGTCAACTCCCACCACCGAGTAAGAGGTTACCAGAAAAAGCATAAGCTGGATAGTTGAAGAAGAGGTAGAATTATTCCAGGTATAAGAAGACGCACCTGTGGCGGTTAAGGTACATTGTTCACCAATACATCCAAGCGTATTCGTTCCAACGAGGCGGATTCAAGACCTTAATGCAACAAGGTCAATAATTAGTTAATATATCAAATT
>CAZMHW010000041.1:9266-14835 GCA_964566105.1 uncultured Akkermansia sp. | reverse complement strand
GCAAGACAGTTTTATTTGTGAGTCATAATATAAATGCAATTAGAACTCTCTGCAACAAAGGTTTATTTTTAAAAAATGGCTTAATAAATGAAATAGGGAGTATTCAAAAGGTTACAGACGCGTACTTATTTGAAGGTTTGGAAAACAAAGCTCAAAGAACTTTTGAAAACAATGAAGTCGCAATTCCTGGATTATGCGAAATGAAATCATTACGCATTTATAATCAAAAAAATGCTCCTGAAATCGATCTTGATGTAACAGATGAAATTAACATAGAAATAATTTATAAAGTTCTTTCTGAAAAGTATACATATACTGTCCACTTTTACATCAAAAATTCAAATGGTGAGGTGTTATTTGTAAGCATGGATAATAAATATTCTCCTTACATAAATACTCCCCAACCGATTGGCACTTACAGAGAAACGCTAAAAATAGATAAGAATTTTTTTAATGAAGGGAACTATTCAATTGAAGCGTTAATTTGTACATTTCCAACTTTGGTGGACAGTAAATTTTGCACTGTTGACTATGCTTTATCGTTTGCCATAATTGATAAGAACTCGGAACTGGGAGCAAGAGGTTCATGGAACAGGGAATGGCCTACTGCTATTGTTCGACCCGACTTTAAATGGGATATACAACCTATTAAATGATAAAACTTGCTTTATATGCCGACTCCCTGGGTTGCCCAAGAAAAGGAATCGTTAATTCGGATCAACGTTATATTGCGCTTATCGAAAATCATTTAAGAACTAAAGACAATCAGGAATACCTTGAAATCAGGGATAAATCAAAAGGAGGGGTTACACTCCCTGAACTACTTGAGCAATACAATGTAGATAATGCCTACTACCAACTACCTGGTGATTATTTTATTTTACATGCAGGTATAGTTGATTGTGCTCCAAGACCCATTGGAGACTATCTTAAACAAAAAATAAGCGTGCTCCCCGGTATTTTGAAAAATAGAATAATAAAGTACATTCATCATAACAGAGCACGATTTATAAATAGAACTAATGGTCGTTTAGTCCGGACTTCACCCGCCGACTTTGAGAAAACTTTATCAGACTTGTTAAACCATACAAGTTCTAATTACAAAAAAACCTTTGTAATTAATGTTTGCCCAACCAATCAACTGATTGAAACCCGTTCGCCAGGTTTAACAAAAAATATAATAAAATATAATAAAATCATTGAAGATGTCATTATCTCACTAAAATCGGAAAACGTCATATTAATTGATGTTTTTAATGATCTAAATTCTTCGAAAGACTTGGATTTATACATCGTAAAGGAAGATGGTCACCATATTTATCCCTTGACTCATAAACTAATTGCAGATAAAATAATTTCTTATTTCTAAATTGAAAAAAACAATAATTATAGCCGAAGCTGGGGTTAATCATAACGGAAACATCAACCTTGCTAAAAAATTAATTGATGTGGCAAGTGATGCCGGAGTTGATTATGTGAAATTTCAAACATTTGTTACCGGCAATCTGGTAAGTAAGCTCGCAAAAAAAGCTGATTATCAAAAACAAAATACAAATTCGCAGGAGAGTCAATTTGATATGATCAAAAAGCTCGAACTATCAAGGGCTCAGCATTTCGAACTGCTGGCTTATGCTAAGTCAAAGAATATTAAGTTCCTTTCAACTGCTTTTGATCTGGATAGCATAGATCTGCTTAAGGAATTAGGGATTACTTTAGGTAAGATTCCCTCCGGTGAAATCACTAATTACCCTTATTTGGTAAAAATGGCCAAAAGCTTCGATAAAATAATACTATCGACTGGCATGTCCACAATGAAAGAGATTAAGGAAGCTATGGATGTTTTAATTGAAAATGGAAGAAGCCTCAGTGATATTAGTGTTTTGCATTGTAATACCGAATATCCGACGCCCATGCAAGATGTAAACTTAGTGGCAATGGGCAGCATTAAAAATGAACTGAACGTAGAAATTGGTTATTCTGACCATACTCTTGGGATCGAGGTTCCAATTGCTGCTGTTGCTTTAGGGGCAAGCGTAATTGAAAAACACTTCACATTAGATAAATCAATGGATGGACCGGATCATAAAGCATCACTTAATCCAGATGAGTTAAAAGCAATGACTTTGGGTATTCGGAATATTGAAAAGGCATTAGGAAACAGTGAAAAACTGGTTACGAAATCAGAAGAAAAAAATATAGCAATTGCAAGAAAAAGTATCGTTGCCAAAGAATTTATTAAAAAGGGTGATGTTTTTTCGGATAACAACATTACTGTTAAGCGCCCTGGCACAGGCATAAATCCCATGAAATGGAATACAATAATCGGGCAAATTGCAAAAAAAGATTTTAATTGTGACGATATAATAGAGATTTAAACATGAATTTATACTCCAACAATATTATTTCAAACACCAGAACTTTAAAGGAGGCTTTGTCTAAATTGAACGGCTTACCATCAAAAGACAGCCTGACCCTTTTTGTTGTTGATAACGAAAAAAGACTTTTAGGATCTCTGACCGATGGCGATATCCGAAGGAGTTTATTAAATCAGTTTGACCTCGAAACAGATGTTACCGAAATAATGAATAAATCGCCAAAATTTATTCAACGGAATAATTATTCGATCGAGGACATAGATAAATTTAAGGAAAAGGAGATTGATCTGATTCCGATTCTTGATGAAGAACGAAGAATAGAAAAAATCATTGATCTTTCAAAAAGGCGGACCATTCTGCCAGTTGACGTTGTTTTGATGGCCGGGGGGGAAGGTAAACGTTTACATCCCTTAACCATCGATACTCCGAAACCACTGCTTTTAGTTGGCGGCACGCCTATTATCGAAAGAAATATTGACCGATTGGCCTTATATGGCATTGATAATTTTCACCTGTCAATTAAATATCTCCGGGATAAAATAAAATCCTACTTTAATGATGGTTCCAAAAAAAATATTTCCATTAATTATATTGAAGAGGAAGAGCCGCTTGGAACCATTGGTTCAATAAGTTTAGTAGAAAAATTTGTACATGACGAGGTTCTTGTTATGAATTCTGATCTACTAACAAATATTGATTTTGAAGATTTTTATAAAACGTTCAAAAATTCCAATGCCGATTTAATTGTAGCCTGTATCCCGTATCAGGTTTCTTTGCCTTACGGTGTTATAGAAACAGATAATAGTAGGGTTGTAAGTATTAAAGAGAAACCCACCTACACGTATTATTCAAACGCGGGTATTTATTTATTTAAAAAAACGCTGATTAACAGGATCCCTAAAAACTCATTTTACAATGCCACCGATTTAATGGATGAGTTAATTAAAAATAATTTGAATGTGGTTAATTATCCAATCCTTACTTATTGGTTAGATATTGGCAAGCATGATGATTTTTTAAAAGCACAAGAAGATATAAAACATTTAAAATTTTAATGGGTACACTTTTTCTTATAACAGCAAGGGGTGGTTCAAAAGGCATTCCAGGGAAGAACATAAAAATTCTTGGAAATAAACCTTTAATTAATTATTCCATTGACCTTGCAAGGAAGTTTGTTTCAGACGATTATATTTGTGTGAGTACCGATTCGGAAGAAATACGTGATGTTGTTGCAAAAAACGGTTTAAGAGTGCCGTTTCTCCGTCCTACTGAATTAGCAAGTGATACTGCCGGTACCTACGAAGTGATCTTACATTGCATTGATTTTTATAAAGACAAATTAAAATTTGATAAGGTTGTTTTATTACAGCCAACCTCCCCTTTCCGGTTAAAAGCAGATGTTGAGGCCTGTTTAAAAAAGTATGACAGTTCCTGCGAGATGCTTGTGAGTGTAAAATCTACAAAGGCAAACCCCTATCATCTATTATACATTGAAAAGTCGGATGGGTTCCTGGAAAAAGTAATTAATGGCAATGAAGCACAGCGGAGACAGGATATGCCGAAAGTTTTTCAGCTTAATGGGGCAGTTTATGTTTATAACGTGGATGCCCTGAAACAAAGACACATGCGTGATTTTACAAAAATAAGGTATCACGAAATGCAGGAAATAAACTCAGTGGATATTGATGAACCTTTAGACTGGGACTGGGCAAATTTTTTATTAAAAGAAAAAAAAATAGTTTTAGATTATGAGTAGAAAAGTTTTAGTGACAGGCGCCGATGGCTTTATTGGATCACACCTTGTAGAACATTTATTGGATAAAGGATTTAAAGTGCGGGCTTTTGTTCTCTACAATTCCTTTAATTCATACGGGTGGCTTGATACAATTCCAAAGGATAAATTAAGTCAAGTTGAATTTTTCAGTGGCGATGTGCGTGATCCAAACGGGGTTCGTGTGGCTATGGAGGGAATTGATATTGTATATCACCTGGCCGCCTTAATCGCCATACCTTATTCTTATCACTCGCCGGATAATTATGTTGACGTAAATATAAAAGGCACGCTTAACATCCTGCAAGCTGCCAAGCTTTTAAAAACGGAGCGTGTTTTGGTGACATCTACTTCTGAAGTATACGGAACCGCCCAATACGTGCCAATTGACGAAAAGCATCCGTTTCAGGGGCAATCGCCGTATAGCGCAACCAAAATAGGAGCCGACAGAATGGCTGAAAGTTTTTATCGCTCTTTTAACATGCCTGTAACTATTGTCCGACCCTTTAATACTTATGGGCCGCGACAATCTGCCCGTGCGGTTATCCCAACTATAATCACACAACTCTTAAATGGAGTTACGGAAATAAAATTAGGCGATACAATACCAACAAGAGATCTGTTGTTTGTAAAAGATACTGTTAAAGGATTCACATCCATTGCCGATTCCGAAAAAGCAATAGGTGAAGAAATAAATATTGCCACCCAGCAAGAAATCAGTATCGGGGATCTTGCGCAAAAGTTAATAAATCTTATTAATCCAAATGCAAAAGTAGTTTCCGATGGACAAAGGATCAGGCCAAAAAATTCGGAGGTTTTCCGGCTTCTTGGATCAAATGAAAAAATTAAGTCGTTAACTGAATGGAATACCTCCTATTCACTTGACGAAGGTCTTACCCAAACCATTGAATGGTTTAAAAATCCGGAAAATTTAAAGCAATACAAACACGAAATTTATAATATTTAAATGATCCCTCTTTCAATTCCCAATTTGTCAGGTAACGAATTGAAATACATTCAAGATTGCTTAGACACCAACTGGATATCTTCGGTAGGAAGTTACGTGGATCGTTTTGAAGCGTCACTTGCCAGTTTTACCGGAGCCAAATATGCCGTATCAACCGTTAACGGTACAGCTGCCCTCCATATTTCATTACTTTTGGCCGGGGTGGAGCAAAATGATTATGTTATTATTCCAAACATCACCTTTATTGCAAGCGCAAATGCTGTTGCTTATTTAAAAGCCAGTCCAATACTAATGGATGTGAAAGAAGGTTCCTGGCAAATGGACCTTGATCTCCTTGAGGATTTCTTAAGAAATAAGACAGAGATTATTAATAATAACTGCGTACTTAAAACGAATAAACGAATAATTCGTTGCATCATGCCCGTACACGTTTTGGGTAATATGTGTGATATGGAT
>CAZMHW010000041.1:0-9256 GCA_964566105.1 uncultured Akkermansia sp. | reverse complement strand
ATGGCCATGGCCAATACCTTTTCCCTAAAAGTTGTTGAAGATGCGACAGAAAGTTTGGGGAGTTATTATAAAGGAAAACATTCGGGTACCTTTGGATTATTTGGTTGTGTTAGTTTTAATGGAAATAAAATTATAACGACCGGTGGTGGTGGAATGATCTTAACAAATAATGAAGCTCTCGCTAAAAAAGCAAAGCACATTACCACTCAGGCAAAATCAGATCCTTTCGAATATGTTCACGATGAAATTGGATACAATTATCGTTTGGTCAACCTTTTAGCGGCTATTGGACTTGCACAAATGGAACAGCTTCCTGATTTTTTAATGCATAAAAGTGCCCTTATACTAAATTATAAAAACCAATTAGGTAATTTACCCGAATTCAGATCTCAGGTAATCAACTCAGATGTAAAATCCAATAATTGGCTCCAAACATTTGTGTTTAAAAATGCAAAAAAGCTGATGCAGTATTTAGTAAGTCAAAACATACAAGTCCGTCCTTTTTGGGTCCCTATGAACCGACTTGAAATGTTTAAGAAGGAATTATATATTTCTAATGATGACACATCTGGTTCTGTATATGAAAACTGTGTGAGTTTACCTTGTTCTACAAATCTGACATTTGAGCAGCAAGAACAGGTGATCAGAACAATTAAAACGTTTTATGTCCAGTAAAAAAACAATTTGTGTAGTAACGTCAACGAGAGCAGATTACGGCTTATTGTTCTGGTTAATGAAACGTATTGAGGCAAGTAAGCTGTTAAGACTTGAATTAGCGGTTACTGGTAGCCATTTCTCTAAAACGCATGGGGAAACATATAAATTTATTGAGGCGGACGGTTTTATAATAAATAAAAAAATAGAAATTTTAAATGGTTCTGATATAAATAGTATAGGTGAGGCTGCGGGGAAAGCGGTTTCTAAGTTTACTAATTATTTTACAGAAATACAGCCGGCAGCCGTGGTTGTTTTGGGAGACCGCTTTGAAATTTTAGCTGTAGCTCAGGCAGCAACCATTTCAACGATACCTTTGATTCATTTGCATGGAGGTGAACTTACGGAAGGAGCTAATGATGATCAATTTAGACACGCCATTACAAAATTGAGTAGTTTCCATTTTACATCTAATGCTCAACATAGAGTTAGGGTCATTCAAATGGGCGAACAACCTAAAGTTGTTAAAACAGTAGGAGCGCTTGGAATAGAAAATATTAAAAAATTAAAATTGCTTAGCAGAGCAGAACTGGAGAAAAAATACGATCTGAAATTTAATAAGCAGATCTTTTTAATCACCTTTCATCCAGCCACGATGGAAAAAGGTCCACCAGAAAGTCAATTCAAGAACTTATTAAAGGCATTATCACGCTGCAAAGAAACTACCTTTGTTATTTCAAAAGCTAACGCTGATGCCGGTGGTGATAAGATAAATAAACTCATTGATGAATTTGCAACTCTCAATCCGAATAGTCTTGTAAGTACATCTTTTGGGCAGTTAAATTACCTCTCCTTAATGAAGGTATCAGATCTTATAATTGGTAATTCTTCAAGCGGCATCATTGAGGCCCCTTCTCTCAAAACGATTACAGTAAATATAGGTTCTCGGCAAAAGGGAAGGATGAGTGCGAAAAGTGTTATACACTGCGACGCGAATGAACTTTCAATAATAAAGGGGATTGACAAAGCCCTAAAACATAAGGACAAAACTAGGTTTAAAAACCCATATGATCATGGATCCTCATCTGGGAAGATAGTGTCAATTTTAGAAAAACTGGATTTCACGAAATTGCTTCCTAAAAGATTTTACGATTTCAAAAAATGGACTACTACTTAATAGGTTATTCAGGACACGCCTTTGTTACAATTGAAAGTGCTTTAGCTTCAAATTTTCAAATAAGAGGTTATTTTGAAGCAAAAGAAAAAACGTTAAACCCATTTGACTTGAAATTTTTGGGAAAGGAAGAAATAATACTTTCGAGTTCACAATATAGTAAGGTATCATTTTTTGTTGGAATTGGTGACAATAAATTACGGGCTAACATATTTGAAAAACTGAATCAGTATAATTTTATTAATATCATTGATCCCAGTTCAAATGTTTCAAATTCGAGTCAATTTGGTAAAGGTATTTATATTGGAAGAAACTCTTGCATCAATGCATTGAGTCGAATTGGTGACGGAGTAATAATTAATACAGGAGCAATTGTAGAACATGAATGTGAAATTCAAGAATTTGCACACATAGCTCCCGGGGCCGTGCTATGTGGAAATGTAAAAATAGGCAAACAGTCATTTGTAGGTGCAAACAGCGTTATTAAACAAGGAGTGACCATAGGGAACAATGTAACAATAGGTGCCGGTTCAGTAGTGTTGAGAGATGTGTTAAGTGATACGGTGGTATATGGTAATCCAACAAAAAAAATAAAATGATTACAACAAGAATAATCCCTCGTTTAGATATTAAAGGACCTAATTTAGTGAAAGGAATTCACCTCGAAGGCTTGCGGGTATTAGGTGATCCCGCTGAATTCGCGAAATACTATTATGAAAATGGAGCGGATGAATTGATTTATCAAGATGTGGTTGCCAGTTTATATGAACGTAATTCTTTGCATGATATTATTTCAAAAACAGCTAAACAAGTTTTTATACCCATCACTGTTGGCGGAGGGCTTAGAACAATTGATGATATTAAAACCGTTTTGCGTGCAGGCGCTGATAAAGTTTCCTTAAATACGGCGGCCATAAAAAACCCAAAACTTATTAAGGAGGCGTCCTTAAAATTTGGATCTTCGACCATTGTAATTGCCATAGAAGCTATAAAACAGAACAATGGTCAGTATTTAGCTTACACGGATAATGGTCGTGAGGAGACCGGTATTGAGGTAAAACAATGGGCACAACAGGTTGAAGAATTAGGTGCCGGAGAAATAAATATCACCTCGGTAGATCGCGAAGGAACAGGCTTGGGCTTTGACTGTGAGCTAATCAAACTCATTAGCGATGCCGTTTCTATTCCCGTGATCGCCCATGGCGGTCCAGGAAAACTCGAGCATACAGCGGATGCTATTACGAAAGGTATGGCGCATGCCGTTTCCCTTGCCTCGGTGCTTCACTATGATTTTATTCAAAATAAACAATTCGAACAAAAAAATGTGGAAGGAAATACAGAATTCTTAAAAAGTGGTAGACTTTATTCGAAAATAACACCTTGCGGTTTATTGCAGGTTAAAAATTATTATAAATCGTTAGGTATATCTGTTAGATAATGACAAAAAAAATCGCAATTATTGATTATTCTCTTGGGAATTTATTTAGTGTACAACAGGCATTTAAACAATGTGACGCTGAAACCTTTGTTACTGATGACCCGAATCAGATTCTCAGCGCCGATGCGATTGTTTTACCCGGTGTAGGAGCCTTTGCAGAAGCAATGGATAAATTAACTCAATATAAGTTAGACATTGCAATTAAAGATTCAATAAACCAGGGAAAGCCATTTTTAGGTATCTGTTTAGGAATGCAATTGCTCTTTTCTCAAAGTGAGGAATTTGGAGCTACCAATGGACTTGGGATAATTGAAGGTGAAATCAAAAAATTTAAAACCGTAAATTCTGCCGAAAAATTGCATGTTCCTCAGGTCGGCTGGAACACCATTCGACATTCTCAGACATCTGACTGGAAGGGCACCATTCTTGATGGGATAACGGAACATGAGTATATGTATTTTGTTCATTCCTATTATGCTGTACCGAAATTTATTGAAAATAGTTTATGCAGCACAACTTATGGCGGGATTGATTATTGTTCTGCAGTAATAAAAAACAATGTAACTGCTACACAATTTCATCCGGAAAAAAGTGGCGAAAAAGGATTATTAATTTATAAAAACTGGCTAAAAAAAATATAAGAACATGTCTAAATTAGAAACATACTACGGTTTACCAGAAGAAGTAAAATTCTGCAAAAAATGCATTATGAGTAATCAACGGCCCGCTTCCACTATTGAATTTAAACACACAAAGGAAAGTAAAAAGGTCACAATGGGTTTTGATGAACATGGGGTTTGTGATGCCTGTCGCGCAAACGAACAAAAAAACTCAATCAATTGGGAGGAGAGAGAAGAGAAGTTAGTCGAGTTGTTAAACAAACACCGCAGAACTGATGGCGGTTATGATTGTTTAATTCCGGGGAGTGGCGGTAAAGATAGTGCTTATCAGGCACACGTACTAAAATACAAATATGGTATGAATCCTTTAACCGTGACCTGGCCGCCAATTTTATATACAGATTACGGATACAAAAATTTTAAGAATTGGATTGATGTAGGAGGTTTTGATAATGTCAGTTTTAATAGAAATGGAAAAGTGATGAAACTGCTTACCAAACTCTCGATCGAAAACCTGTATCATCCATTTCAGACTTTTATTCTTGGTCAAAAAAACCTGGGTCCTAAATTAGCAGCCAAATATGGTATTAACCTGGTGTTTTATGGAGAGAATGAAGCTGAATATGGTAATCCCATAGCTGACAATTCATCGTCTTTACGTGACAAATCCTATTACTCATTTAAAAACCTCGATGAAATTTATTTAGGTGGAGTCTCCGTGGCAGAAATCAGAGAAAAATACAACGTGCGTCTTGCAGATCTGATGAGTTTTTTCCCACCGACAGAAGAAGAACTTGACAAATCAGATATTCAGGTTCATTATTTAGGTTATTATTTAAAATGGACCCCGCAGGAAGTGTATTACTATGCAGTTGAGAATACAGGTTTCCAGGCCCGGCCATTCCGTACACAAGGCACCTACAGCAAATACAATAGTATTGATGATAAAATTGATGATCTGCACTATTACACAACTTTTATCAAATTCGGTATTGGAAGAACAACCTACGATGCCTCCCAGGAAATAAGAAACAATCACATTACCAGAGAAGAAGGTGTTGCATTAGCGAAAAAGTTTGACGGTGAATTTCCCGACCGGTATTTTAATGAAGTAATGGAATATCTTGATATTGATCCGGACTATTTTAAAGGAGATTTATGTGACAAATTCAGAAGTCCGCATTTATGGAATAAGGTTAACGGGGAATGGAAATTAAGACATAATGTGTTTGGTGGTGGAACGGATGATAAACAAGTATAATAAATGAAAGTATTAGTTTTAGGTGCCGGCAGGATGGGTCTGCGTCACTGTTTAGGAGTTTTGAAAGTAGTCGGGGTTAAAAACCTTATTGTAGTTGATGTAAATGAAGCTGCTTTGGAAAATGCAAAAATACAACTGCAGGATAAAAAAAACTGAGTTGATGTTTCATACCATACGCTGGAAGTATTTTTAAAATCAAAATCAGACCTGGACATTGTTATTGTAGCTGCAACAGCAGGCAACAGGGTTGATCTTTGCGAAAAACTATTAACATACAATCCTAAGTATTTTTTAATAGAAAAGCCGCTTGGCCAATCGTATAAACAAGTTGAACAATTAATTGCCTTTTTTAACGAACATAAAGGGATAAAAGCTTTTGTAAACCTTAACACGCGATTGTATAAAGGGTATCAAAACCTTAAAAACGACCTTCAAAATTTACCTCAATTAAAAGGTCCTTTAACAATTAGTATTAATACCGGCACAGTCGGCATAGGTGCAAATGGCATTCATTACATCGATCTGATCAACTATTTAACGGATGCTGCTGCTATAAAGGTAGTGACTGCCTCTATTGACGATACTATTATTCCAAGTGGCCGCGGGGCAGATTTCGCTGATTTTGGGGGTTATGCGTTTTTGGATTATTTAAATTCAAACAAGCAGGTGCTTGCACGGGTTCATTTTATGTTAGGCTCACAATCAACGGTGTTAGGCCCATGGGAATTTGTGGGTACAAACGGCCGGGTTTTAGTGGATGAATTTGAACAAACACGTTTCAATAAATACCGTAAAGCGGATAGTGAATTACCCGTTCAGCGTTACGCCGGGGACTATTTGCCAATGGAAACAGAAAAATTCGAAGTGCCTTTCTTAAACGATCTTACTGAAGAATGGCTGAGTCAATTACTAAACGGGCGATTTATTTTACCCGAAATTAAAGAAACTCTTACCGTCCACAACGCCTTGTTCGAATGGCTAAATCATAGCAAGAGTTTTAAAAACGAATTTCCAATCACCTAAATGTTTTGTATTTAGTAATCCTAAAAATTAATATCGTATGAGTATTTTGTTGGTTGGTACCGGTCTCATGGCTATAGATTATGCAAAGGTTTTAAAAGACCTGAACAAGGAGTTTATAGTAATTGGACGTGGTGAGAAAAATGCCAATGCATTTGAGGCAGTTACAGGCATAAAACCTATGCTCGGGGGCTTAGAAAAATATTTCAGCACCGAACGGGCAGCACCTGAGTTTGTTATTAATGCAGTTGGCATTGACAAACTATCAGAAGTTACACTTTTACTTTTAAAGAATGGTTGTAAAAAACTGTTAGTTGAAAAACCGGGTGTTGGTTATGCAAATGAGATTGATGAATTGATAACTGTTCAAAAGGAATATCAAGCCCAGATACTCTTGGCTTATAACCGAAGGTTTTATGCTTCCGTATTGGCGGCGAAAAAAATAATTGCGGATGATGGCGGTGTAAGATCATTCAATTTTGAATTTACCGAATGGAGTCATGTTATTGAAAAAATAGAAGGTAAAACGAAAGCAGAATTAGAGAATTGGTTTTTGGGTAATTCTACTCATGTTATTGATCTTGCTTTTTATTTAGCTGGTCATCCAAAAGAAATTTCAACATTTCATAAGGGTAAAGAGGAATTACACTGGCATCCGGCCGCTTCTGTTTTTAGCGGGGCTGGAATTACGGATAAGGGCGCATTGTTTTCGTATCATGCTGATTGGAATGCACCCGGACGATTTTCTATAGAAATTCTGACAAATAAGCATAGACTAATATTCCGACCTTTGGAAAAATTACAAATTCAAAACATAGGAAGCGTGGCCATAAACTTTGTAGACGGTATTGATTATACCTTGGATGAAAAATATAAACCGGGTTTATTTTTACAAACCAAAGCATTTCTTGAGAACAAAGGCTCTGAATTTGTTGATCTGGAATTTCAGAAAACAATGATAAAGGATGTTTATCTAAAAATGAGTGGGTATTAGTCTTTGTTTTTTGTAGGTTATAAATGAATAAAATAAAAATCCCACTGGATGAAGAAATAAAGGAGATTTTCTCTAGAATTGAGTCAGATATTTCTATTATTTCACTTCAAGTTAGAGATTGGTCAATATACTCTTTGTGCCGATTTTATCTTGAGACACTCGTTCGGGAAAATTTGCATTTGGCTTACAAAAATAAAGATCTTGAAATTAAAGTTAATAGGAAAGCCGAAAAATTCTACAATCGAATAACTAAAGCCTTAGTGAATAGAGTCGTTTATTTTTACCCAAGAATGAAAACTGCAATTGCTAAAAAAGTAAATAAAAAACAATTTGATTCAGTTGTAACTGCCGGGCAAAATGATATACTAATTGTCGCCCCTTCAGGACTGCATGACTCGAAATTTCAGTCTTCTGAATTCAAAGAATTAGTTGAATACCTTAAGTGCCTTGGAAAAAAAATTTATTTCGTACAGCCCAATTACAACCATAAGCTTGTAAAAAATCACAAATTCGATAAATTCTTTTTAATTGATATCTACAAAATTGCAGATATAAGTGTTGAAGAGTATAAGTCTATTCAATTATTTGTTAAACAACTTTCCTTATTTGGGCCCGGATGCGACAATATAGATGTTAATATGATTTTGAATATTGTGTCTGTACAACTTTCACAAGCATCACAATTGGATAATATTATTAAAGTGGTTAAACCCAAATTTATTTTCTCGAAATCCCTTTACTCAAACTCATGGGTCATATTGGCTAGTAGAATGAATAGCGTTAAAAGTATCGAAATTCAACACGGTGTATTTTTGCCAGACAATATTTATTATTACCCGCTTAATGAACAAATCAGGGAAAAACTATTACTGCCAGATTATATTGGTTGTCTTGGGAATATTTGGATGGACATTTTAAGAAAGCAGTCGGTATTTTGGAATGATTCAAACGCTTTTATCTACGGAGATAAAAACATAGGCAAGTTGAGAGTAATAAATAATGAAAAAAAACAAAAATTGAATGTGCTAATTGCATTTCAGCCAAGTAATAACAAAATACTCGCTATTCACGAGGATATTCGGGTTTTACTTAATGAAATTGAAATGAGGGTACTTGAAAATTTTCATTTTATATTTCGATTTCATCCTATGGAAACGAATAAGAATATTTTAAAGAGTCAGGCGAGCAAACCATTAAACATTACAATTAGTGATTCAAAAAAAATCAGTATTTATGAAGAATTAAAAAACGTTGATGTATTAATAACAGGTACGTCAATGTGTATTTATGAAGCCTTATATTTAGGTGTAAAAGTGATTTCTTTTGAGCGTTTCAGAAAGTTGACCATTGAAAAGGATGTTGTTTTTGTAAAGAATGAAGTTGAATTACTAAAAGAATTGGAAACTCCTTCAAATTATATGAAACATAATGAATATTTGTCTGATCTAAATTTTGATTTTATAAAAAAACTAATTGCATAGCCTCTAAAATATTTCAATTGATTTTATATTTAAAATAAAATGCCAACAGCACTAATCATTGTGAACACTTTAGGATTTGACATTAGCAATCCTAATTCTGCGGTTGCTAATTTTGTGAGAGAGATACGTGATTTTCTTTTAACAGAAGCTCGTTTTTCTGTAGACGTTACGACTGCCATTGAAAATAATATAAGCAGCCCATCTGCACACATAAAAGGTGGGAGTCGCCTCAAAGCGTTGTTAAAAAAAAGCGCCTCGACTATTTATAACACCTTGGTCGCTTACAAATTGATAAAGTACCAGGATAAACAGTTTCTGCAATACTGTAATAATCGATATAATTTAATTATTGAGTTTTATACGGTGGGCTCTGAACTTGGCTCAAAACTTAAAAGAGTTTCAAATGCAAAATATGTGTTAATTTACGATTGTCCGGTGCTGGAGCAGTTCAGAGAAATGCATAAATCTCGAACCCTTTTTGACGGCTTTTTTTTGAAAGCGGAAAAGAGATCCATAAATTCTGCCGATGGTATTTGGTGTTATTCTAACTATATGAAGGAACATATAAAGCGCGCTTTCGGATATGATAAGAATTTTTTCGTTAGTCCTTGTAT
>CAZMHW010000040.1:0-14982 GCA_964566105.1 uncultured Akkermansia sp. | reverse complement strand
TCGGTGGACAGAGCGCCTTGATCAAATTACGCTGGGGACATTCTGCGGAAGATATGAAATACGAAAAAGCAGATGGCTTTATAAAATTTGCTTTGGGAGAAAATGTTAAACAAAGCAACTGGGGAGATCTGCAACGTGTGCGTTTTCCTCAGTCCCGCATGGGGGTGGAACAAGTGTATGTGGATCATTTTACAAGGGCTAAAGAATACGATAAACTACAGCAGGCTGCAGCTAAAGGTGGTACAGCGTTTCGCCGCGATCTCGAATTGGAAGCGCTTGCGGAGATTCTCAATAAAAAGCGTTTTATTACCTGCCACAGTTACGTGCAAAGTGAGATCAACATGCTCATGCATGTGGCCGACAGTTTTGGATTCAAAGTAAATACCTTTACACACATTTTGGAAGGATATAAAGTGGCGGATAAAATGAGATCACATGGGGTGAGTGCTTCTACCTTCTCAGATTGGTGGGCTTACAAAAATGAAGTGATGGAAGCCATTCCTTACAATGCAGCTATTCTTACTAGGGTAGGCGTAAACACATCTATTAATAGCGACGATGCAGAAATGGCCCGCCGCCTGAATCAGGAGGCTGCAAAAACAATCAAATACGGTGCTCTTACAGAGACAGAAGCGTTAAAATTGGTGACACTTAATCCGGCGAAAATGCTTCACATCGACGACAAAGTGGGAAGTATCAAAGTGGGTAAAGTAGCAGATCTTGTGCTTTGGACCGATAATCCTTTGAGTGTCTACGCAAAGGCTGATAAGACCATTATTGACGGACAGATCTATTTTGACAGAGAAGAGGATGCGAAACTTCGTGAAGAAATAAAAACGGAAAGAGCGCGCCTCGTAGCAAAATTGCTTGCAGAAAAACACAAGGGCACAAAAGTGGTGAAGCCGCAGCCAAAACAACAACGTTTATACCATTGCAATACAATTGAAGGTGTGGCAGAAGAAGAAACCGGTCACAGATAATGAAGAGAAAGATGAAAAAAGTTTGTATACTCATAAGTTTAATTGTCCTGGCACAGGTTTATTCGGCACAGAAAAAACTGACCCACATCGCTCTTTTGAACGGTATCGCCCACATAGGGAACGGTAAAGTGATAGAAGGAAGTCTGGTGGTAATTAATAACGATAAAATTGAAACGGTTTCAGAAACCAGGGGTTTAAAACTGGACTTCCGGTCCTTTGACACTGTAATAGATCTTTCCGGAAAACACATTTATCCCGGAATAATAAACACAAACAATGTACTTGGTTTACACGACGCGGAAGCGGTACGCGCGACCGTTGATTTTCACGAAGTAGGAAATATCAATCCGCATGTACGTGCTTTAATAGCCTACAACACAGATAACCTGATTATTCCTACCATCAAAACAAATGGCATCCTTTACACACAGGTTACACCCAGAGGTGGATTGATCAGCGGCTCCTCATCTGTCATGGCCCTCGAAGGATGGAATTGGGAAGATGCCGTGATTCGTTCGGACGATGGGATTCATGTAAATTTTCCCAGAATGATTACTCAAAAGTGGACAGAAGAGGAAGGACTATCCAGAACAGCAAATAAAAAATACACAGACGAACTGAATTACCTCACAAAGTTTTTTAACGACGCGGAGGCCTATTGCAAAACAACTGAAGTGACAGAAAAAAATCTGCGGTTTGAGTCCATGCGTTCTGTATTGAATGGTTCTGCCAACCTATACATTCACACCGACAAAGCAAAAGATATCCTAAGTGCCATTCAATTCGCGAAAAAGTTCGGCATTAAAAAAATGGTAATCGTGGGTGGCAAAGAGAGTTATAAAGTAACAGCAGATTTAAAGAAAAATAAAATTCCTGTAATGCTGAACCGGGTGAATGATCTTCCAGATAATACCGACGACTATGTGGATCTGGTATACAGTTTGCCCTATCTTCTTCAGAAAGACAGTGTCTTGTTCTGTCTTCAAATGGAAGGCGATATGGAAGCCATGCATAGCCGTAATCTGCCATTTAATGCGGGTGAAACGGTAGCTTACGGACTCACTAAAGAACAGGCTCTTTCCAGTATAACATATAACGCAGCTTTAATTCTGGGACTTGATAAATCCATTGGAACACTAGAGGAAGGTAAACTCGCTTCGCTGGTAATAAGTAACGGTGATCTTCTGGACATGCGTACAAATGACATTGTTCTGGCATATATAGCCGGAAAAAAAGTGGACCTTAATAACAAACAAACAGAGCTTTATTTAAAATACAAAAACAAATACGGAATCAAATAATCATGAGCGATACTAAGATAATTGTTGGAATTTCCCAGGGAGACATAAACGGAATTGGGTTGGAGGTTGTTTTAAAAACCCTTATGGAACCTGGTATTACAGAAGTTTGTACACCCATACTTTTCAGTTCTCAGAAGACCGTTTCTTATTACCGCAAGGTATTGGGTTTGGAAGAATTTAGTTTTAATCCGATCCGTGAATATAGCCAGATCAACACCAAAAAAGTAAACGTGTTTGTGTGCTACGAGGAAGAGGTTAATATTGAAATGGGTAAATCAACTCCTATGGGAGGAAAATATGCGTTCCTTTCCCTTGAAAAAGCAACGCAGGCTCTGGTAGAAGGAAACATTCAGGCTTTGGTAACAGCGCCTATCAATAAAAGTAACATTCAGAGCGAGAGTTTTAAGTTTATTGGTCACACCGAATACCTGGGTGACAAGCTGGGTGGCGAACCCATGATGTTGTTGTGTTCTGAAAATGGATTGCGTGTGGCACTGGTTACCGGTCATTTACCACTAAAAGAAGTGGCTTCAAAAATTACTATTGAGAGCGTAGCAAAAAAAATAACCCAACTGCATGAGTCGCTTGTAAAAGATTTTGCTATTCGTAAACCAAAGATCGCTGTGCTTGGCCTCAACCCGCACGCGGGCGATAATGGCGCAATTGGCACGGAAGACCGTGACATCATTAAACCGGCGATAGAAAGTTTGAAATTAAATGGTTTGATATATGGTCCGTATGCTGCCGATGGTTTCTTTGGCAATCAAACCTACAAACAATTTGACGGGGTAGTGGCCATGTATCACGATCAGGGATTGATTCCGTTTAAAACCATTGCATTTAACGATGGCGTGAATTTTACGGCTGGTTTAAACGCGGTGCGCACAAGCCCTGACCACGGCACCGGATATGACATTGCGGGAAAAAACATCGCTAACGAACAATCGTTTAAAAAGGCGATTTACGCGGCAGTAGATATTTATAAAAACAGAAAACTGTATGCCGAAATAACCGGCAATCCTTTGGCAGTTGGAAACATAAAAAAAGAGCGTTAATAGCGCTCTTTCTTTTTTGGATTTGTTAGCTTGGTCCCGACCTTCGCTTAACATATTTTAACGGGAGTAAAATTAGCTCAATCCCGCACCATTGATATCTTTGACACACAAATTACTGACACACAATTCAAGGAATTACGATTATGGTAGACATTAAAGAAATTAATGAACGCATTCAGCGTGAAAGCGCGTTTGTGGATATGCTCACCGTTGAGATGGACAAAGTGATCATTGGTCAAAAGAACATGGTCGAACGTCTTTTGATCGGATTATTGAGTAACGGACACATTCTCCTCGAAGGTGTGCCCGGCTTGGCGAAAACCCTGGCCATTAACACGCTTGCAAAATGTGTCGACGCTCAGTTCAGCCGTATTCAGTTTACGCCCGATCTTTTACCTGCCGACGTGATCGGAACCCAAATCTACAGCCAGAAGCAGGAAAGTTTTTCCATTCGTAAAGGACCTATTTTTGCGAATTTTGTTCTGGCGGATGAGATCAATCGTGCTCCGGCCAAAGTACAATCAGCTTTACTGGAAGCCATGCAGGAGAAACAAGTGACCATCGGCGATCAAACCTTTAAACTCCCGAATCCATTTCTCGTTTTGGCAACTCAAAATCCAATTGAACAGGAAGGTACTTATCCTCTTCCTGAAGCCCAGATGGACCGTTTTATGCTAAAGATCGTGATCGGTTATCCAAACAAAGAAGAAGAAAGAAAAATTATCACTTCCAATATCCAGCCTTCCGGAATGCCGCAGGCAAACAGCATCCTAACACCTGAAGCAATTATCAAAGCCCGCGCGGTAGTAAAAGACGTGTATATGGACGAGAAAATCGAACGTTACATCGTTGATATTGTATTCGCCTCGCGTTTTCCTAAAGAATTTAAACTTCAGAAATTTGAAGGCCTTATTTCTTACGGCGGATCACCGCGTGCGAGTATCAATCTTGCCCTTGCCGCAAAAGCTTACGCTTTCATAAAACGCCGTGGTTATGTAATCCCTGAGGATGTGCGCGCGGTATGCCTGGATGTGATGCGTCACCGTGTAGGACTTACCTACGAGGCAGAGGCTGAGAACATCACTTCAGAACACATCATTACCGAAATCCTTAATACAGTAGAAGTACCTTAGTAGTTATTAATGTTAAGTTTTTAGTTTCTAATGCATCACACATGATTATTACAAACTAATCACTAAAAACTTAAAATTAAATAATATGGAAACCGCTGAGCTTTTAAAAAAAGTACGCAAGATAGAGATCAAAACCCGGGGTTTGAGCAGTCACATCTTTTCGGGAGAATACCACAGTGCCTTTAAGGGACGTGGGATGGCCTTTTCTGAAGTGCGGGAATACACACCTGGTGATGATATTCGCTCCATTGACTGGAATGTGACTGCACGTTTCAATACTCCTTTTGTGAAAGTGTTTGAAGAGGAGCGTGAACTCAGTGTGGTGCTGGTAGTAGACGTGAGTGCTAGTGGTGCGTTTGGAACAAACAAACAATTAAAGCAGGAACTTATTACCGAACTATGTGCGGTGGTTGCGTTTTCTGCTTCTCAGAACAATGACAAGATCGGTGTTATATTTTTTAGTGATAAAATCGAAAAATTTATTCCGCCAAAAAAGGGTAAATCGCACGTGCTTCGTATTATACGCGAATTGATTGAATTTAAACCCGAAAATAAAAAAACGAATATTGAGATCGCTTTAAAGTATCTGGCCAATGTGATTAAAAAAAGAAGCATTGTGTTTTTAATCAGTGATTTTTATTCGGACAATAACTACAAAGATGCTTTGAAGATCGCTAACAAAAAACATGATCTGGTAGCTCTTCGTATAGTGGATAAAGCGGAAATGGAATTACCTAAGGTGGGTCTGATTAAACTAAAAGACAACGAAAGCGGCAAAATTGCCTGGGTAAATACCGATGACAAACACTTTAGAAAACAATTTGCAGTTAATCAACTGAAGTTTGAAGAAGAACTAAAGGATACATTTAACAGAAGTGGTATAGATGCTACTAAAATCTTTACGCACGAGAGTTACGTGAAACCCCTCATGAATTTATTTAAAAACCGCTAACAGTTATTCTTGAAGTGAAGAGCATAAAACACATATTTCTTTTATTTTTAATTCTTGCTACAGGTCACGTTTTCTCGCAGGAGGTCAGGGTAGACGCTGTGCTTGATACCTCTAAACTCAGAATTGGTGAGCAGGCCAAAGTAGATATTTATGTGACGTATGACGCGCGTCAAAAAAATATTAAGGTTCAATGGCCGAGTGTAGGGGATACCCTTACCGGAAAAATTGAAGTTGTTTCCGTTAGTCCGATAGACACTACTTTTCCTGACAAAACAAACTCAACCAAAATCTTTCAGCACCAGCAGATTCTGGTGAGTGTTTACGACAGTGGTTTTTATGCCTTACCACCATTTAAGTTTATTGTAAATAACGATACCTCACAACCTTTGTATACGAATCCTCTTTTTCTGGAAGTTCATACAGTACCCACCGACACGAGCGCCAAAAACCTAAAGGACATCAAACCTCCGTTCGATGAAAAATTTAACTGGCGCTGGTACATGGATTATATTTATTGGGGAATAGGAGCTCTGGTATTTGTCCTTATTATTATTTTACTCACCGTTTATTTTACGCGAAAAAATAAGAAGGTTATTCTGGAGCCGGAAAAGCCAAAAATCCCTGCTCACATAACTGCCCTGGCTGCTCTCGAAAAAATAAGGGAAGAAAAGATCTGGAAGGATGGAAAAGTAAAAGAATATTATTCTGCTATCTCAGAAGCCGTGCGTACATACATTGAAGAACGTTTTAACGTAAACGCGCTTGAAAGCACAACAGATGAGATTATGACTGCTTTCCGCACCCAGGTGGTGGATCAGGACAGTAAAGACAAATTAAAACAACTGTTAACCTTAAGTGATTTAGTGAAATTCGCGAAAATGTTTCCAATAGAGGATGAACATAATTTTACGCTGCAGAATGCATTTGATTTTGTGAACGGAACCAAACGCGAAGAGGAAATGACTATTACCGAAGAAAAAACAACTAATCAACCGGAACAGTGATAAATTATTTTAGCGATATTCAGTTTGCCGAAAAATACTGGTTCTGGTTAATGCTGGTACTCCCGGTTATGATTCTCTGGTATGTCTGGCGTTTAAAAAAACACGAGGGAGAATTTAATTATTCGTCCTTTACCCTGCTTAAAGGAATAAAGTCTTCAGCCAAAGCAAGATCAAGGCATATCCTGTTCTTTTTAAGGTTGGTTTCTTTTGCTTTGATTATTACGGCACTGGCAAGGCCTCAATCACGCAGCGATTGGAAAGATACAAAAACCGAGGGTATTGACATCGTGATGAGTCTCGACGTTTCTCTTTCCATGTTGGCAAAGGATTTTAAACCTAACCGTATTGAAGTGGCCAAAGAGGTAATGCTTGATTTTATTGATGCCCGACCAAACGACCGCATAGGCCTTGTTATTTTTGGAGGAGAAGTGTTTACACAATGTCCGCTAACCACAGACCATAAGGTTCTTAAAAATATGTTTCCGCAAATAAAAGCGGGAATGCTGGATCAGGGTACAGCTATTGGTTTAGGGCTTGCAGGCGCTGTTGCGCGTATCAAAGAAAGTAAAGCAAAAAGTAAGGTCATTATTTTTATCAGTGACGGTGTAAACAATGTAGGTGAGATTTCACCGCTTACCGCCGGAGAATTAGCCAAAACCTACGGTATTCGCGTGTATTGCATTGGAGTGGGATCAAAAGGTAAAGCTTTGCAGCCTGTAGCTATTTATGCGCAGGGAGAGTATGAATACGATTATGTGGATGTAGAGATTGACGAAAAAGTAATGACGGATATTTCCGATATGACCGGGGGAAAATATTTTCGGGCTACCGATAAAGAAAGTCTGAAATACATTTACCAGGAAATCGACAAAATGGAAAAAACCATTATCAGCGAAAAAAGTTTTAGCAACAAAGCAGAACACTTTTTGCCATTTGCAATAGCTGCTGCCATTCTGTTACTCCTGGAATTTTTATTACGTTTTACAGTTTACCGAGCAATACCATAAATGTTTAAGTTTGAACATACCGTTTATTTTTACGCGTTCGCGGCAATTCCAGTAATGTTATTGCTTGTCATCCTGTATTTTATTTCCCGCAAGAGAAAACTCAAACGTATTGGTGATCCTGAATTGGTTGCATTGTTGATTCCTTATTCCAGCCGCCGCAAAAGGGTACTTAAGGTTATTTTGTTTTTAACGGCTTTCAGTAGCCTTATTTTGGCTATTTGCAATTTGCAAACAGGAAGTAAACTAACGGAAGTAAAACGGGAGGGTGCAGACATTGTTGTTTGCCTGGATGTAAGTAACAGTATGCTGGCTCAGGATTTAAGTCCTAACCGTTTAACCCGCGCCAAATACGCGCTTGAAAAAATGATTGATCTGCTGGAAGGTGATCGTTTAGGTCTGGTTATATTTGCAGGTGAGGCCTATGTGCAACTTCCCATAACAACCGATTACAGCGCGGCCAAAATGTTCCTGGCTTCCATAGGTCCTGGTATGGTACCCGTTCAGGGAACCAAAATTGCGGAGGCAATCAAAAAAGCGTCTGAATCTTTTAGCAGCGATGAGGGTAAAAACAGGGCCATTATTTTGATTACGGATGGAGAGAATCACGAATCTGCAGCCATCGAAGCAGCGGAGGAAGCGGCCAAAAAAGGCATCATGATTAACACCATTGGGATAGGTTCTGAAAATGGAGTACCTATTCCGCTTGTTGAAAATGGTGTGGTGAAAGGTTATAGAAAGGATAGGGAAGGTCAAACGATTGTAACCCGCTTAAATTCTGACCTTTTAAAAAGCATTGCAGGCAAAGCGGATGGTGTTTACGTTCAGGCCAGTCAGGCCGATCTGGGTTTGAATGCTGTACTTGATAAAATAGGAGAATTGGACAAAGCTCAACTGGAAAGTAAAATGTATACCGATTACGAGGACCAGTTTCAATGGTTTCTCGGTTTGTCTCTGATATTGTTTTTCGTTGAATTTCTGTTAAGTGAGCGTGTGAGCGAGTGGTTTAAAAAAATTAATTTGTTTGGAAATGCAGTTAAATAGAATTTATTACCTCAGTATAACCGGCGTGGTTTTTGTGTCAGGATTTCTTTCCGCACAAAAGGATGCGTCTTATATTTACGATGGTAATAACCTGTATCATTCTGGAAAGATTCCTGAATCCTCTGCCAAGTACGCGCGGGCTCTTGAACTGAATCCAAATAACAGGAAGGCAAATTTTAATCTCGGAAATTCTTTATACAAAAACGCCCTTCTTGTAAAAGCGGGTGGACTGAGTATGCCTCCCAACACTAAAATGACTCCGGATTCCATGGCTAATCTGATTCTCGATCAGGCGGCCCAGAATTTTGCGGTGGTGGCCAATTCCGTTTCAGATAAAGACACCTTGCATCAGGCCTGGCACAATATTGGAAATTGTTACTTACAAAAAAAAGAATACCAGCAGGCGGTAGACGCGTATAAAAAGTCTCTTAAATTTAATCCGAAAGACGAAGAGACCCGCTACAACCTGGCCTATGCTCTTAAAAATATGCCGAAGGACAAAAAAGGCGGAGGTGGTCAGAATCAGCAACAGCAACAACAGCAGCAAAAACAAGATCAGAAGAACGATAAAAAACAACAGCAACAACAGCAGCAACAGAACCAAATGAGTAAAGATCAGGCGGAGCAGCTTTTGAAAGCTTTAATGGACTCTGAGAAAAAACTGCAGGATAAACGAAAACAAAAACAGGAAGACGCTTCAAACGGTAACGTAGAAAAGGACTGGTAAGCTACTTAGTTAAATAAAATTAATACGGTAGGCTCTCCCTGAATATTGGAGTAACTTGCATTAAATACATGAGGAATATAAAGTTCTGGATAATAGTTTTAATTTCATCTCTTTTGTCGTTCAATACGATGAAGGCACAGGGTATTTCTGCCCAGGTGAGTGCAAAAAAAGTGCAGGTAGGTGTGCAATTTGAATATGCCGTGGTTATTTCAGTGAGCGCCAGCAATTTTGTTCCTCCTAATTTTAAGGACTTTGACATTGTAAGCGGACCAAATCAGAGTAACAGCGTGCAATACGTGAATGGAAACATGAGTCAGCAAATTGTTATTTCCTACGGACTGGTAGCAAAAAAAGAAGGGAAGTTTACAATTGGCGCGGCGAGCATTGTGTCTGGCGGTCAAAAATTGGAAACCGCTCCCGTTACCATTGAAGCTACAAAAGGACCAGCCCCACAAAACGGGGGAAATAACGATCCTCAATTTAATTCTAAAATAAGCGGCGGTGATCTTTTTATCCGTACCGGTGTTAGCAAGAATAAGTGTTACATCGGCGAGCAAATTACTATCACACAAAAGGTGTATTGCCGTCTTCAGATCATTGGTTTTCAGAAATTTTCTCAACCTACGTATGATGGGTTTTATTCTCAGGCTCAGGAGTCGGTGAGTAAGGGACAGCTCACTATGGAAAATGTGGACGGAGTAAATTATTACACTTACGAACTTTTCCGAACCGTGGCCATAGCCAATAAAAGTGGTAAAATTAATTTAAGTACTGTGGAGGGTGATATTGTTGTAAGGAAACAAAGTTCAGCAAAACCAAAAAATATTTTCGAACAGTTCTTTGGTGCACCGGCTTATGAGGATATACCGGTAACGGCCCGTAGCAAACCAATGACGGTAGAGGTAATGCCTTTACCGGAAGAAGGAAAACCAGAGGGTTTTAATGGTGCTGTGGGTAATTTTCAATCCAAATTGGTGGCCACACGCAATGAGCTCAAAGCCAACGATGCGTTTAATCTTAAAATGACCATTACAGGAAAGGGAAATTTGAAATTGATCAACGCTCCGGCCTTAACGCTTCCGGATGGTTTTGAAACCTATGAGCCTAAGGTCTCGGAAAATGGAAATTCAAAAACCTTCGATTACCTTGTTATTCCAAGAAATGAAGGTGAATACGTATTAAAAGGGTTAGACTTCAGTTTTTTTAACCTGGATACAAAAAAATACGTGACACTTCCTTCCGATGAAATTAGAATAAAAGTTTTAGCCCCTGATCCTAATAGTCCCGGGGCGCAGATTTACACACCTCAAAGTCAGGTTAAGGAAACAGAGAACGATATCCGTTATATCAAGAAGGGTGATTTTCTTCTGGTAAAATCTGAAACCGAGTTCTTTAACTCTTTCCTCCATATTCTTCTCTTAATTATTCCTGTGTCATTACTTATTCTGGGTTTATTTCTGCGCCGTACCCATATTAAAAATAACAGCAATCAGGTATTGGTAAAAGAACGTAAGGCTGCAAAACTCGCAAAAAAACAACTTATCAATGTGGAGAAGCTGATGAAATTAAACAGCAAGGATGCTTTTTATACGGAGACTTTAACCGCGCTGAATAATTACCTCAGTCACAAATTAAATATTCCCGTAGCAGATCTTTCGCGTGAGAATGTAACTAAGGTGTTAGTTCAGAAACAAGTGGAAGAATCAATTACCGGTAAACTAATGGCAACTCTGGATAGTTGTGAGTACGCTAAATATGCCCCGGGCGCGGTAAGCGGAGATTTGCAGAAGGTATATAACGATACAGTAGATCTTGTAACCAATCTCGAACAACAACTCAATAAAAAAACAGCATGAAAAGATGGACTTACATACTCATTAGCTTTCTCTTTTCTCTGACAGGTCGTAGCAACGATCTTTTGAGTAAAGCGGAAAAAGCCTACGATTCAAAAAAGTATAAAGAGGCCATTGAGAGTTATGAGAAACTTGTTTCAGGAGGATACAAATCTTATCAATTGTATTTTAATCTGGGAAATGCTTACTACCGCAATAACGACATTGGTAAAGCGATTTATTATTACGAGTTGGCCCGGAAGGTGGAGCCAAATGACGAGGATATCAGAATTAATCTGGGCATAGCTTCTTCTAAAACCACCGATAAAATAGATTCCAAAGAGAATTTTTTTATTTCAGCAGTCAAGACCAATCTTTTGTCTTCTTTCACAACCACAACCTGGGCATGGTTAACCATCTTTTGCATAGCTGGAGCTTCCATTTTCTTTTTTGTGTTTGTAAATTCGGGAACACTCGTTATCAAACGAATTTCATTTCTTCTCAGTTGTGTTTTAGTGGTTTTCTTTTTTATCACGTATTTCCTGGGCTATTCGGCAGTGAAGGCACGTTACGAAAATAAGTTTGCCATTGTGCTGTCTAAAGAGATTAAAATCATGAACGAACCTACTTCCATGGCAAAAATGAAATTTGCTCTTCACGAAGGAACCAAGATCAGAGTGGTAGAAAATAACGGCGATTGGTTACTTATTAAGCTCGACAACGGTAACGAAGGTTGGGTGAAGGTGGGCGAAGTAGGCATTATTTAATTTATATCTAAAGCCTGATTTTCTCACAACTTTAACCGTACCTGAGAATTCCTCACGCAATAAATGGACTGTTCTAGTCGTTAACTGCTAAAACCCAAACAATGGCAGTAAAAAACACTACCCGTATTTTATCAATTCTGAGTCTCACCACTGTTTTTGCTAAAACTGGTGCACAATGCTTCACGTATACGAACGCGGTTTCAGACGTTACACTGCAATGCGCAGGAACATTACAAAACAAAAGTGCCGTAGCGTTTTACCCTACGCAAAACAAGTATTACTCGGTTAATCAGGGAACACAGGCAAATCCAATAGAAATGTTTCCCGCAACAGGTGGTCCTGCTTTAGCAAGCGCTCCTCAGGCTACAAATTACAATGGGTTCTGGTACAATGAGAATCTGGGCATTCTCGAGGGAAATGTTTCTAATCAAAATACAATTGTACAACACAGTATAAACCCTGTAAATAGCTACCCATTGGGAATCACTGTAACTGTTGGTCTAACGGGAATTCCTTCTGCACAATCCTGTGGTCAGTTCGATCCAGTAAACAATCAGGTTATTTATTACAACGCTTTATCGCTTCAAAAATACAACAGGAGTACGGGTGCCTTGATGAGTACGGTTCCGGTAACTGGACTTCCCTCCACTTCACTAAACAGCACCAGCCTTATTTTTACCGGTATTTCCGGATCAGAAGTGGGACTTTACGATTATGTGAATAGAAAGATTTATTTTGTAAATGATGTAACGGGCGCTTATTCAGGTTTCTGTCAACTTCCGGGTTCAGCGCCAACGCCTTCGGCATTTTGTCTGGGCTATGCAAATAACCGGGTGTTTTTGTTTGACAATTTAACCATGTGTTGGTATGGTTATAAAGTCTCGAACAAACCGGATATGTATTTTAGCGGTTATAATATTCTGTGCAGGTTTCAGGAGGAGTGGATAAGCGTATGGAATCCTTCCTCTGATATCATTACCTATACGTGGAATCCGGCACCTCCTCCATCCGGACCAAATAGCAGCGGATTGTCTATCAGTCAGCCATCGCAGACAACTATTTACTCCGTGAGTGTGACAAGTACATCGGGTTGTTCCAATTCGTCTAATTTTGTAATGACGGTCTACCCCATGATCATCAATAATAATATTTCTATTGCGGGTAATGACTCTTTGTTTTGCACAAATCTAAGTCCTGTTACACTTACTGCAACTGGTCAGATTTCTTACACCTGGTCAACAGGGGCTCAAACAAACACCGCGGTGGTTAGTCCTACTTCCACTACTCAGTACGGGGTTTTTGGCATTGATCAGTTAGGTTGCAGGAGCATCCGGAAAACTTTTACAATAACGGTATACGGTGCGCCAACGGTTGCAATTGTTTCAACGCATACGTTAGTCTGTACCAACGAAACAGCCACACTCACGGCTTCGGGGGCAAATAATTACACATGGACCAATAATTTAAACACCCCCACTATTGCCGTCAGCCCAACGGTCAGTTCTTCCTATTCTGTTATCGGTGAAAATGCGATTGGCTGTAAATTCGTTGAAGGAATCTGGCTCAGTGTCGGCAATACACCGACCTTGGTTCCGAATGGTATCCGTTTTATCTGTAGAAATAATACAGGCGGTACGTTCATTGGAGTCGCCGGAGCTTCGAATTATACCTGGAGTACCGGTATAGAATACCCAATGATTCAGGTTCAACCCACACTTACTACTTCGTATTCTGTTACAGGTATAAGTGTTGACGGATGTACAGCGACTGCCGTGATTACCGTGACAGTTTCAGATTGCCTGGGAGTGGAAAATCAGAATATAGGTGATCCGGAATTAAAAATTTATCCCAACCCTACAGATGGAAGGGTCGAAGTGAGCATTAATTTAGTTTCAGAGAATTCCTTTATCGAAATATATAATTTTGCCGGGCAACAGATTTACTTTTTAAAAGTAAACGGTTTGATAAATTCCGTCGACTTAAGTAGTTATGAGCCGGGTATCTATACTTTTGTTTTAACGAAAAGTCCGGATAAAAGAATGGTTCAGAAAATAGTCAAACATTGAGTTTGTGTTACTTAGAAAATATGTTTCTCTGCATGGTAGGATGAGCGAACCAATGGACCACTCTCTACAAAACGGAAACCTTTACTCAACGCGTAATCTTTATATTTTTTGAAATCATCAGGATGCACAAAACGGGCAACAGGTAAATGTTTAGGTGTCGGCTGAAGGTACTGACCAATCGTAAGCACATCACACTTTACGTTCGCGATGTCGTCTATCGTCTCAAAAATTTCTTCTTCTGTTTCACCAAGACCCACCATTAGACCGCATTTGGTTTTAACACCCGCTTCGTCCAGCCGTTTCAATACCTCCAGACTTCTGTCATATTTAGCTTGTATTCTTACCTGGGCGGTTAACCGCCTTACCGTTTCTATGTTGTGTGAAACAATGTCCGGTTGAACATCAATGATCCGTTGAAGGTTTTCCCATTTCCCGGCAAAATCGGGAATCAGGCATTCAAATTTGGTTTCCGGACTAATGGCTCGGATTTCTTTAATGGTTTCAGCCCAGATAATGGAACCTCCGTCTTTAAGATCGTCCCGGTCTACACTTGTGATAACGCAGTGTTTCACGCCCATTAATTTTACGGAGTTGGCAATGCGTTTGGGTTCGTCCCAATCTGCCGGTTTAGGTTTTCCGGTGGCCACCGCGCAAAAACCGCAACTGCGGGTGCAGATATTTCCTAAAATCATAAAGGTAGCGGTGCCGGCACCCCAGCATTCTCCCATATTCGGGCAGTTGCCACTTTCACAAATGGTATGCAGTTTGTGCTGACTCACAATACCGCGAACTTTAACATATTCTTCGCCGGTTGGTAGTTTTACCCGCAACCAGTCTGGTTTTTTTACGCGTTGGATTTCTTCAGTTAAGGCCATAATATTAATACCATTTTCTGCCAAATACGAACCCCACATGCAGGCTAACAATGATGTTTTCTGCGGGATTACTTGCCATAATAGGCAGAGCTTTTGGAAAGTAATCGACGGAAATGCCTGTTTCAATGGCACGGATTAAGTTTGTGTAAGGGGCGTATTCAAAACTTAAATTAAATTTAGCGCAAACACCTGGATATACTTTCATTTCATTTAACCCATACGAATAAGCAGCTCTTCCAATC
>CAZMHW010000039.1:4403-15051 GCA_964566105.1 uncultured Akkermansia sp. | reverse complement strand
ATAAAATATTTTGTTTAATTAATTTAGTCAAGAACAGTTTTTTATTTCATATTCTTTTAGATCATGATGTTAATAATATTGTTGAATTAATTCGATTAAAAGCTTCAGCAGTTTATGTGCGTGGTTATGCCGATCCGGAATACATAGAACGTTTACCGCAAATGCGATTGCCGTTTTTGCCAACCGGGAAACACCGTGCGTTTCCCATAAAGGGAGATAGTATGCCGCCTATTAAAGAAGGCTCGTTTGTTATTGGTAAATATCTGGAACGTTTTGATGAAGTAAAGATGGGGCAAACTTATATAGTGGTTACCAAAGAGGATGGCTTAATGTATAAACGCATCATGGCTTACCACAAAAAAGAGGCCGCTTTTGAATTACATTCCGATAACAAAATCTATCAACCTTTTAAAGTAAAGGCCGAAGATGTGCTTGAAATTTGGGAATACACCTGCTGCATCAATATGAACCAGTATCAAAATGAAGAACTTAATCTGGATAGTATTATGAATATGTTGCGTGGTTTACAAGTAGAATTGGCCGATATTAAGAAGGAGAAAAAATTAAATTAATTAAGTTTTTAAAAACAGGTAAAGTTTAATAAGTATTCCGGTATAGTATTATACACTGGAGGCTGTAGACTGTACATTTCATGTTAATCTTTTGTTAAAGATGTAGGATAAGTTCTTTTTTTTCATAACTTAGTGTATACCCATTTAGTTACTTATATACCTAAAAACCATGAAAAAAATTTACAGAACAATGTTGCTGGCAGCTACAGGTCTATTGAGCTTTTCTGCAACGAGTCAAGTGTCTCTCTACACTTTTTCGCAATTATCAGGAACTTATACCGCCATTAGTGGAGGTACGGTTTTTGGAACCTCCAGTTCAGACGATGATACCTTCGTCAATCCTGCATCTCCCGCTACCAGTGGCAACACGGGTGTCGGAATTCCTATCGGATTTAATTTCACTTTCAACGGCACTGTGTTTGACCGTTTTGGTATTAACAACAATGGTTGGATAGGCTTTGGTCAGTCCACCCTTACCCCCAATCCGGTTGCTATAACAAATACAGGAAGTAATTACTTTGCCATTTCTGCCGCTTCGGCTGCACCGGCTTTGCAACAACACCGCGTCGCGGCATTTTCGCGCGACTTGCAAGGTAATGGAACCAATAGTACGTTACGGGTTCAAACCATTGGCACTGCGCCTAATCAGGTGTGTGTGATTCAATGGGCCAATTATAAAAAATTTGGCACCAATGGTACCGGTGACGACATGAGCTTTCAGATCCGGCTTTACGAAACAACCAACAGAGTAGAGGTGGTCTATGGACTCTTTATAAATAATGCCAATGCGGGAACAGCTGAGGTAGGATTAAGAGGAACCTCCAATGCAGATTTTAATAACAGAAGCACAGGGGCCACCAATCCATGGCTGATGTCTGCTCCGGGAACGGTTAACACTTCTTCTGTAAATTACAATGGTTCAGGTTTGACTCCAAATACAGGACAAATCTATCGTTGGGATGTTTACAATCTTTGTACCGGAACACCGGCAGCTAACGCTGTAGCGTCTACCTTCACTACTATTTGTCCGAACGGATCGTCCTATATGAGTTTAGCCAGTTCTTATTCAACCGCGGGTCTCAGTTACCAATGGTATGTTTCGAATGCTACAGCGTTTGGACCATATACGGTGGTACCTTCCGGTACCACAGCTATTTATCCGGCAACAAACGTAACTGTAACCAGCTGGTACCAGGCGGTTGTAACTTGCAGCAACGGAGGAGCTACCACTACAGTAAGTCCGTTTAATTTAATGATAGCTGCAACAACTGTCAGTAACGTTCCCTACTACGAGGGATTTGAAGGCATCACACAAAATAATCAGTTGCCTAACTGTTCATGGGCTGCAAGTAATTTGATAAACATTAATCAAACGAATGTAAGCGCCAACACAAATAACAGAATTCCACATTCCGGATCTAAGTCCGCATCATTTAAAAGCGGAACCAATGTGGCCGGGGATTATTTTTACACAAATGGAATTCAACTGGAACCGGGTATAACCTATTCTGCGGCTACCTGGTATATTACCGATGGTAACTTAGGTTGGTCTGAGCTTTCCCTGAGTTATGGATCAGCGCAGTCTTCCAGTGGCTTAACGACCATAGCTTCTCAAACAGGAGCAGTAACAGGCCAGTTTTATCAATTACTCTCCAATACATTTACGGTGTCCAGTTCGGGTATTTATTACATAGCCATCGGATGTAAAGGGAATAGCACGCCTACCTTCCTTACCTTCGATGATATTTCCATAACCATTCCGTGTGCTCTGAATTCACCAACCATGAACGTGTCTATCAGTCCTTCCAATCTCTGTATTGGTCAGCCGGTAAATGCTGTCGCTTCGGGTGCCGATAGTTATAGTTGGAGTACGGGGGATCAAACATCCGCAATAACGTTTACGCCGTATGCCAACATTAATTTATCGGTTATTGGAACAAATACCTTGTCGGGTTGCTCAGTGACTATCACTCCGCCCTTAACCATCAACAGTTCTCCGGTAGTTTCTGTATTCTCCAATTCGCAAAAAGTATGTCAGGGCTCATCGGCGGTACTTTATGCTTTTGGTGCCAATACCTATACCTGGAATAACGGTGTTTTTGGGTCTACCAATACAGTGACACCAACAACACCAACAACTTATACCGTACTGGGTTCAAACGCCATTGGTTGTGTGGGTCAGGCGGTGTATTCTCTTGGCATAAATCCTTTACCCATTGTAACGGCCTCCACTAGTGCTCCTAACGAAATATGTCCTTACGAAACAGTAACTCTGACAGCAGGCGGCGCCGTGAGTTATCAATGGAAATCCAACTCTACTATTATAGTGAGTCAGGAAGCAAATGTTTCACCGGGTGTAACAACCATTTACACCTTAACCGGAACCGATGCCAATGGATGTTCTGCAAGTACCCAGGTAGTGGTAAATGTGATAGGATGTTTGGGAGTTAATGAAAACAAAGGTGGCTTAACCGGCATGAAGGTGTATCCAAATCCAACCAACGGGGACTTTACTGTAGAATTAAACAATGGCTTGAACAAGCAGATGCAATTGACGGATCTTACAGGAAGAATAATTTTAAATACATCTTCGGTGGATGAAAAGATAAAAGTTGAGATACAAAATCTATCAGCAGGCGTGTATTATCTGAAAGTAAGTTCTGATAACAAATTTGATGTAATTAAGATTGTAAAGAACTAAACCGATAAGATTCTAAAAATAAAAAGGAGGCAGAAAAATGCCTCCTTTTTTTGTTAGTTATGTTTGGCTAAAATTAAGCTGTGCCTTTTTTTTGTCTGTTGGTCAGCGCTGAAAAAATAATCGGAAGCACAGAAAGTAAAATAATTCCTAGGCATACCAGATCGATGTGCTTACGTATGATTTCCACTTCTCCTAACAGATAACCCGCAAAGGTTAAGCTTCCAATCCACAAGGCACCTCCTATCAAATCAAAACTTAAATATTTTCTGTAATTCATTTCTCCTATACCTGCTGCAAATGGGGCAAAGGTTCTCACAAAGGGAACAAAACGCGCCATGATGATTGCTTTGGTTCCATGTTTTTCAAAGAAGACATGTGTTTTGTCGAGGTATTCTTTTTTAACAAGAACTTTTCCTTTGAGTTTGAGATCCAATAATTGCAGTTATCGCCCAGTACTGCGGCAATAAACAAAAGAATAAACAGATAAGAAAGATTCAGGTGGCCGGTTCTGGCAAACAAACCAGCGGTGAATAGAAGTGAATCACCGGGCAGAAAAGGCATAGCCACCAATCCTGTTTCAATAAAAATTACCAGAAAAAGCACTGTGTAAATGGCAGTTCCGTAATTAGCGAATAACCAATCGAAATCGAGATGTAAAATGTGTTTAAATAATTCAATCATGTCGGTATGGGGGTAAGTGTTTGTCTGTAATTTAAGAGTGTTAACTAAATTCCTACTTCGTCAATATAAGCAAGGATACCGCCTTTTAAATTGTAAAGATTGGTGAATCCATGTTGACTTTCAAGTGCGCCAATAACAGAGGCACTACGTTTTCCACTGCGGCAATGAACAACTACCTGTTTTGTTTTTGAAATTTCGTCCACACGATCCATCACTTCACCCATAGGGATCAGTTGTCCGTTCATATTCACTTCGTCAAACTCATGTTCTTCGCGAACATCAATGAGCTGGAAGTCTGCTTTGGAATCGATAAGTTGTTTTAATTCGGTTGCGCTTATTTCTTTCATGAGAGGGTTGATTTATAATTAAAGAAGAGGTTGTTTCATTTCCTCAGGTAAAAATGTAAAAAAAGTATCGCCGCGTAAGCCAAGGCGCAATGTTTCCAGAGGAATCACGTCATCCACACCAATATTACCAAGATTTACATTACATCCGAAGAGTTTTAGAAAATACACCTGCTGACCTTTTTGAGGCGTTTCCCAGATGATATTTTCAATTTTCACTTTGTTTACAATCCGGTTGATTAACATGGTATGCGCACTACCATTTTTATGAAAGATACCAACAGTACCGCTTTCACGCGCTTCGGCAATTACTTTGAAAGCGCCGGACTGTAGTTCGTTTTGCATCATGTTGATCCAACGCGCCGGGTGAATGATCACTCCTTCCTCCTTGCTACCCACTTCACTTAACACGGTGTAATCTTTGGAAAGAATATTAATGTACTCGCATTTTTTTTCATGGCTCAGTTCAAGGCTTCCGTCGCTCACTTCGGCACAATCCATTCCCAGATCGGCAATGTATTTGCGATAGTCTTCAAACATATTTCTTACCACAAAAGCCTCAAATAATGTGCCTCCAACGTATACTTTCATACCCGCGTCTTTGTAAAGTTTTACTTTTTCCTTTACATTTTTTGTAATGATGGAAGTACCAAAGCCCAGCTTAACGAAATCTACGTAACCAGCCGAAATATTTACAAAGTCTTCAGCTTGTCTCAGGCTGATACCTTTGTCCATTACCATAGTTACACCGTCTTTACGGGGTTTTGCAGTCCGCACAGGCATGTGGGGTAGGTTAAAGTTATATTGATTTGTCATAGTTATTTTTTAAAACCTGAAATTAAATTTGAAATTTCTGAGTCGTTTTTTAAAACAGGGGCGTATTCAAAAATCTCGTTGTGTTTGCCGTAATCCATCTCCATAGCCCTTGTAAGTACTTCCAGGGATTCTTTACGACGCTGCCTGTCCAGTAAAATGATGCTTAATCTATAATAAAGTTCGGCTACATCCGGAAATTTTTTAATGCCCTCGTTGAGGTTGTCAATAGCATCGTCTATGTAGCCGTTGCGATGTAAGAGTTTTGAGTAGTCCAGCCACACGTCATAGTCAGGGTAATCCAGTTCGATAACTCTTTGATAAGCCATGGCGGATTCTTCTATGAACCCCAGTTTTTCCTGTATTTCGGCAAACACGTACCAGTATTCAGGTTCGTTGGGGTTGATCTCGATGGCTTTTTTAATGTAGTGAACGCCTTCTGTTAAACGGTTGAGGGCATCGAGTACCACGCCTATCCCCAGCCAGGCATCCGCATTGGCAGGGTCAAGTTTTACACACTTATTGTAATTAATGAGAGCGTCTTCAAAACGATCAATGTTTTCGTAGCACTCGCCAATATAATAATAGGTGGTGGGTTCCTGTTCTTCGTATTTAAAAGTTTCTTTGTAGACTTCAATCGCCTCTTCAAATTTATTTAACTGAGCCAGCGAGTTTGCTTTGTTGAAATACGCGGAACTAAACTGTTCGTTAATAGCAATAGCATAATCGTAGGCTTCAATCGCTTTTTCAAATAACCCGATACGGCCATAACCCAGACCTAAATTAAACCAGGCGAAATAACTGTAGGGATTGTTGTCGATATATTGTTCAAAGAAGGAAATGGCTTCGTCTGATTTTCCGGTGAGGTCAAAACAGAGCGAGAGTTCATTTAAAGCCACATCATTTATATTATTGAGATTAATAGCCTTTTTTAAATAGTACAATGCATCATCGGGTTTCTCTTCGTTCAAAAATTCGACGCCTAAGGCTACGAATACTTCATCTTTTTGTTCGGCAAGAGGGATGGCATTTTTAAAATTTTCAATGGCTTGTTCTCCCAGTCCCATCTGACTGTAGATAAATCCACGGGCCATGTAGAGTTCAAAATTATGCCGTTCGATTTGTTCTACCTCGTTTAAAATGGCCAGGGCCTCATAGGTATAGTGTTGGCTCGAAAGAAACTGAGCATAACGAATCTTAATAATACTTGAAAAGGGATAACGCTCCAGGCCATAATCTATGGCTTTTTTAGCCATATCGTAATTCAGCCACTGAAGATAATAATCAATAATTTCTTCTATATCGTCCGCGTCAAAAAAGTGAACCTGGCCGGTAGCCAGCATATCTTCGAAAAGGCGTAAATTCTCTTCAAATTCTTTGTCATTCAATCCATCAGCATCATCGTCGTACTCACTCATACCTGTATATACTAATCCTTAAAATTACGCCAATAATTTCAGTAAAAAAGATTGATTTTATTAAAAATTTTTATAACAAAAAAAGCCCCCTTTTTTAACAAAAGAGAGCTTGATTATTAAGGTGTTATGTAAACGTTACGCTAAAACCGAACGGGAGATCACAATGCGCTGTACCTCGCTGGTTCCTTCGTAAATCTGTGTAATTTTTGCATCGCGCATCAGTCGTTCTACGTGGTATTCTTTCACATAGCCGTAACCACCATGTATCTGAACAGCTTCAGTGGTCACCCACATAGCAGCTTCACTTGCAAATACTTTTGCCATGGCACTTTCTTTATCCAAAGGTAAATGCTGGTCTTTTAACCAGGCAGAGCGAAAGATCAATAAACGGGCGGCTTCAATTTTAGTGGCCATATCGGCTAGTTTGAACTGAATGGCTTGATGTTTGCTGATTTCTTTTCCGAAAGCTTTGCGTTCTTTAGAATAGGCGAGAGCCAATTCGTAAGCCCCACTGGCAATTCCCAATGCCTGAGAGGCAATACCGATACGGCCTCCGCTCAGTGTTTTCATCGCGAATTTAAAACCAAATCCATCTTCACCAATACGGTTGGCTTTCGGAACTTTTACGTTGTCAAACATTAAAGAATGGGTGTCGCTGGCACGGATTCCCATTTTATTTTCTTTTGGTCCAACAGTGAAACCTGGCATGCCTTTTTCAACGATCAATGCATTAATGCCACGGTGACCGGCCTCTACATTGGTTTGTGCAATTACTAAATATGTGGAAGCACTATTACCATTGGTGATCCAGTTTTTTGTGCCATTTAGTAAGTAGTGGTCGCCCATATCAACTGCTGTAGTTCTTTGAGAAGTAGCATCGCTTCCTGCTTCCGGTTCGCTTAAGCAAAAGGCACCAATTTTTTCACCCTTAGCCAGAGGCACTAAATATTTTTGTTTTTGTTCTTCTGTTCCAAAATTTTCGAGACCCCAGCATACCAGTGAGTTGTTTACACTCATCACAACACTGCAGGAAGCGTCTACCTTAGAAATTTCTTCCATAGCTAGTACGTAAGAAATAGTGTCCATACCGCCTCCGCCATATTTAGGATCTACCATCATTCCCATAAATCCCAGTTCCGCCATTTTTTTAATCTGTTCGGTTGGAAATTTCTGATGCTCATCGCGTTCGATCACTCCGGGTTTCAACTCGTTCTGTGCAAACTCACGTGCCGCTTTTTGAATCATTAAATGTTCTTCAGATAAATCGAAATGCATGGTATTAATTTTTAAGGTTTATACTATTTTTTGTAATCTTGCAAATATAATGGTATAGTCCCATTGCTCCAATTAAAAACGGAATTTATTTTGCCGGAAAAATTACCACATAAAATGACTGTACTGGGCATCATGAGCGGCACTTCGCTCGATGGACTGGACCTGGCTTTGTGTGAATTTGAAGTGTACGGACTGGGTTTCCGCTACAAGATAAAAGCGGCGAAAACGCTTGATTATTCCGTAGTATGGAAAAAACGTCTAACAGATGTTAAAAACGCTGGTGCTGAGGATTATTTTGCCTTGCATGCTACTTATGGCAGATTTATTGCGGAAGAAGTGAAGGTTTTTATGAAAGCTTCGGGTGTAATTCCCGACGCCCTTGCCTCTCATGGGCACACGGTTTTTCATCAACCTGCGAAAGGTTTTTCTACTCAGATAGGCTGTGGCGCTACCATAGCTGTGCATACTGGCATAACAACAGTGTGTGATTTCAGGAGTGTAGATGTAGCCAATGGGGGGCAGGGGGCTCCACTTGTTCCAATAGGCGATCAACTTTTGTTTAACGAATATGAGGCTTGTTTAAATATTGGAGGGATTGCCAATATTTCCTTCACGGATAAAACAGGTAAGCGTGTGGCTTACGATTTGGGCATTGCCAACATGCTGTTAAATTACCTGGCGGAAAAAATGGGGCTTAGTTATGATAAAGGCGGAAAACTGGCAAGAGCCGGAAAAGTGGATGCAAATCTTTTATCGGAGCTAAATGGATTAGATTATTATACCCAAAAGGGCGCGAAGTCTATGGGTCGGGAGTGGTTTGAAAAAGAAATAAAGACCCGTATAGATGCGTCTGCTTTAACTACAGAGGATCTTTTGAGTACCTGCACCGAACATGTGGCCTGTCAGATAGCGAAAGAACTGTCTGAAAAAAATATCGGGAAAGTTCTGGTGACGGGTGGTGGCGCATTCAATACATTTTTATTGGAACGATTACGAGCGCAAACCACGAGTGAAATTGTGCTGCCGCGGGACGAGATCATTAACTTTAAGGAGGCACTTATTTTTGCGTTTCTGGGTTATTTACGTCTGACTGAAAAAACTAACACTCTCCATTCGGTTACCGGTGCAAAAACGAACAGTATTGGTGGGGCTGTTTACCTGCCTTCCTCACTCTGATCCTGCAGAAAAGCACCTGTATTTGTTAAATTGTTGATTCCTGAGAATACAACTCTTTTTTTTTATAATTTAGATTAAACGTTTAAACCCAAATACTATGAAGAAAATTTACTTTTTATCCTTAGCGCTTTTTTTTGGTTTTTCTTCAAAAATTTATGCGCAGTGCTCAACGCCCTCTATTGTACCTTATTACCAGGGTTTTCAGGGAACAACCGTGAATGGACAGTTACCACTTTGCTGGACAGTTAGCAATCCGAGTACCTGCACTACCTATACCGGGTCCATCGGAAACGGTTATGCCGCTTTTATATCAGTACCTGCAGGTAATAATTATTTTTACACAAATGCGTTTCAACTCGAAGCCGGGGTTACCTATTCGGCGTCAATCTGGTACATTGCCGGTGGCTCCAGTTCATCCTCCAGTTGGACGAATCTTTCTTTACTTGTAGGTTCTGGCCAGAATACTACAGGGCAAACCACCATTGCAAGTACAAGTAATGTTTATGGAAATAACCCGGTAGCTCTTTCAAATACATTTGTGGTGGCAACTAGCGGAGTTTATTATTTTTCCGTGGCCGCTACAAGTAATGGATCAAATGGTTTGCAATTTATGACCTGGGACGATCTTACCATTACTATACCATGCTCGATTGCATCAAATAGCCCGCAATTAAATGTTATATCAAGTGCTTCAGTTATATGCGGTGGTTCACAAGCACCTCCGGTTACGTTTACTGCGAGCGGTGCAGATACATATACCTGGAGTAATGGTGCTAATACAGCCACTGCAAGTATAACCCCTCAGGTTAATACGATGATCTATGTTACAGGTACCAAAACACTCAGTGGTTGCACGGCAACGGTAACAAGCAGTGTGGCGGTAAACCCTTCTCCAAATCTAATAATTTACGCTAATTCTCCTTTATGTTGTGTGGGTGGTACAGTTAATCTTACAGTTTTTGGGGCAAACAGTTACACATGGACATTAGGCGGGCAACAAACTTCGCAAATTACGTTAACACCTACTGCAACTACGGTTTATACAGTGGTAGGTGTCAATAGTTACGGATGCGTTTCAACAATGACGCAGAATATCATAGTAAACCCATTGCCAACTATTACTGTTTCAAGTGCGGTTACCAGCAATAGTATCTGCAACGGCAATTCAGACACGTTAACCGCAAGTGGCGCTCTCTCTTATTCGTGGTCTGCACAAACAGGAATGTTGTCTGGCGCTCAGGTTATAGTGTCTCCAAATATTACAACTACCTACGTGGTAACCGGAACAGACAATAATAATTGTTCTTCTTCTACCAGTTTTGTGTTGCAGGTAAATGGATGTACAGGCTTGCCTCATTTGAGTTCAGCACAAACAGAAATTATTGCCCTGCCAAATCCTTTTCATGATGAGTTTTTGCTGAATACCGGAACAAGTGAGTCGAAAGAAATTGAGATCACAGATCTGAGCGGAAGAAACATAATGTCTATCATAAGTATGGAGGACAAGATTCGGGTAAATACCAGGTATTTCAGCAATGGAATTTATTATGTACACGTAAAATCAAGTGAGAGGAATACGGTACTCAAACTAATTAAAACAGATTAAAAAAATAATCCATCAAAAAAGCCCATCCAAAATCTGGATGGGCTTTTTTGATTAGATCTGTG
>CAZMHW010000039.1:0-4393 GCA_964566105.1 uncultured Akkermansia sp. | reverse complement strand
AGCCATTAAGAGATTAATGTCTTTAAAAGGTAAGTGAAATGCTTCTCCTAAAAATTGGTTGGTGAGAATACCGTTATAAATATAAACGCCATTTCTTAGTCCTGCATCTTTTCGCACAATACCGTCGAATCCACCTTCATCGCCCATGCTCATCATTATGTGCGTAAAGATATTACTTAGTGCGTAAGAAGCGGTTCTTGCTACACGGCTATTAATGTTTGGCACGCAATAGTGAATCACTCCGTGTTTTCTGAATACTGGATGCGTGTGGTTGGTTACTTCGGATGTTTCGAAAACGCCACCTTGATCAATACTCACGTCAATGATAACAGAGCCGGTTTTCATTTCACTTACCATGTTTTCTGTAACAACACAGGGAGTCCTTCCTCTGGTGGCACGTAACGCACCTATGGCTACGTCGGCTGTTTTTAAATGTTTCTCCAGTACTTTCGGAATAATAACGGAGGTAAAGATCCTGCTTCCCAATTGGCCCTGCAGCCTTCTTAAACGGGATGTAGAATTGTCAAATACTTTTACGGTGGCTCCCAATCCAATAGCAGCACGCGCGGCAAATTCACCTACTGTTCCGGCTCCGATAATAACCACTTCTGTTGGGGAAATACCGCTGATACCACCAAGTATGGAACCAACACCGTTGTTAACGTTACTTAATAATTCTGCAGCGATGGTAATACTTGCCCCGCCTGCAATTTCTCCCATCGCACGAATAACAGGAAAGATACCGGCTTCGTCGATGATGAGGTCAAATGCTACACAGTTTAATTTTTTTGAAATGAGTTTTTTTAAAAAATCCTGTGGTTGTACAGGAAGTTGCAAGGCACTAAACAACGTTTGTTTAGGTTGCATCATTTCAATTTCTTCAAGAGTAGGAGGCGCTATTTTTAAAACGATATCGGCTTTATATACGTCTATAGGTGAATGTACAATTTCTGCCCCAGCTTCACTGTAATCGGTGTCGTCGAAGTTGGCGGCTTTCCCGGCACCAGCCTCAATAACTACCCGATGACCATTGTTTACCAACAAGGCAACAGCATCAGGCACCAGAGGCACCCGGTTTTCCTGAAAGGCGATTTCTTTTGGAATGCCTATATATAATTTGCCCTTTTTCCGGGCAACTTCCAGCATTTCCTCTTGTGGTGCAAATCCACCTTTTGTGAGAGAATACAGCACGTCTTTAGTCATTACCATTGTTTCAAATTTTTATTTTAGTAAGCAGGTCCCCTGTAAACAGGGGCATTACAATCGTCAATTCTTCTTTTCCGTGGCCTTAAAACAAGACCAGCCCTCACTTCGTAGGTACGCGCCCTTACGTTGGTGTTGCCATTAAATTTGTGCGGAATAATATCCGGGTTCCAATGTGCTTCTGTAAACACACTTATTTTTTTTGCTATAGGAAATTCATACCCCAGGCCAAGATCGCCACTAAACCAAATCTTTGGGAAACTATTTACCACATCTCCGTAAACGGAGGCGGACTTTTTAAAAAGGTATTCCAATCTCACACCTGCCATAAAATACCAGTGCGCCTGTGAGAAGATCGGGTTGTAAAATTTTAAATAATTGTTCCACTGAATATAGGTGAGTTTGTTGTTTGAGTAAGAACCCGTTCTGTCGCCGGTGTAGATGTTTGCCAGCCCCATTTCTTTCGCGCCTTTGTTTGCATACTCCAGTTCCGTTTGCCAGCGCACATTTTCGTTGCGTGATAGTTCCAGGAATATGCCAGCACCCCAGTTCAAAAATTCCTTGGAAACATGGCTTTGTGGGTAAAAATGCTTATAAACGTAAGTGGTATCTTTTTTATCTGTATCTAAATTTTTGTATTCGTGTTTTGAGACGGTTAATGCCCCAAAGACTCCTACACCCTTAAATAATTTTTGAGCGTTAATTTGAAACGCTACAAAAACTAAAATTATAATTGTTGTTTTTCTCATATATGATTAGGCGCTCATGGCTTCGGCCGAGGCGTTTATTTTTTTTACAAGACCTTGCAGCACTTTACCCGGACCCACCTCGATGAATTGAGTGGCACCATCAGTAACCATTTGCTGCACGCTCTGCGTCCACCTTACAGGAGCTGTTAACTGTGCAATAAGGTTTTTTTGAATCGCGGCAGGATCAGAAACTGCATTGGCGGTTACATTTTGATAGACCGGACAAATTGGATTACTGAAATGGGTAGCGTTAATCGCTGCCTCCAACTCAACACGTGCAGGTTCCATAAGTGGCGAATGAAAGGCACCACCAACAGGAAGCACTAAAGCACGTTTAGCACCTGCAGCTTTTAATTTCTCGCAGGCAATGTTAATACCTTCAATGCTGCCGGATATTACTAATTGCCCGGGGCAGTTGTAATTAGCGGCAACTACTACATTTCCCGCAAGGGTTATTTCAGAGCAAATATCTTCTACAATTTTGTCATCCAGGTTTAAGATGGCTGCCATGGTGCTGGGATTAATTTCACAGGCTTTTTGCATGGCAAGGGCTCGTTTATACACCAAACGCAAAGCATCTTCAAAGCTTAACGTTTTATTGGCTACTAAAGCTGAAAACTCGCCGAGGGAGTGACCTGCGACCATGTCTGGTTTAAAACTTTCGCCAATGGTTGCAGCGAGTATAACAGAATGAAGAAATACCGCAGGTTGCGTTATCTTGGTTTGTTTTAGTTCTTCTTCGGTTCCTGAAAATAAAGTATCTGTGATCCGGAAGCCAAGAATGTCGTTTGCGTTTTCAAACAACTGTTTAGCTTGTGCGTTAGTATCGTAAAGGTCCTTTCCCATGCCTGGAAATTGTGAACCCTGACCCGGAAAAACGTAGGCTTTTTTCATAAATAAGAGAGGTAAAGTTAGAATGGTAAAATTAGCGGAATAATGCAAATAAACAAACTCCGGAGTGGGAGCGTTATCCACGTAAAAATGTTGGAAAACAGTCTAAAATAAAGTTTTTTTACGATCTATAAAGCCGCCACCAACCAGATCGTTTCCTTCATAGATCACCGCACTCTGTCCTGGCGCTACGCCATTAACGGGTGCATGGAAGATAACATCTAGTTTGTTTTCTAGGGTGTTGATAGTGGCCAGGGTTCCCGGATCTTTGTACCTGATTTTGGTGAGTCCCACGAAGTCTTCGGGAAGTGTTTCGTATTTGATGAGGTTAAAATCTCTTACCTGTAAGTGGTTTTCTTCCAGATCTTCCTTGTCTCCTAAAATAACGGTATTGGTTTCCGGGATGATTTCCTTCACAAAAACGGGTGCGCCCAGTGCAATTTCAAGTCCTTTTCTTTGTCCCACAGTGTAAAATGGATAACCGCGGTGTTTGCCCACGTGTTTGCCTTTAAAAATGTAATCACCGCCGTCCACTTTTTTCTCCAGATCCGGCATGCGGTGTTTTAAAAATTCCCGGTAATCGTTATCAGGTACAAAACAAATATCGTAGCTCTCGCTTTTATTGGCAAGGTCATAAAAACCGGCGTCCTTAGCCATTTGTTTGATTTCTGTTTTTTTAAAATTACCTAAAGGAAACATGGTGCGGCGCAGACTTTCTTGTCCAAGTCCCCACAATACGTACGTTTGGTCTTTGGTTTGATCGAGCCCTTTATAAATGATGCGGCGGTTATTTTCTTCTCTTATCTGGGCATAATGTCCTGTGGCAATAAACTCGCAGTCGAGCATATCGGCGCGTTTCAGTAAGGCATCCCATTTGATATGCGTGTTGCAGAGAACGCAAGGATTTGGGGTTCTGCCGGCGAGGTATTCCTCTACAAAATTATTGATAATGAATTCTCCGAATTCACCACGGATGTCGAGGATGTAATGTGGAAAGCCGTATGATACAGCCATGGTACGCGCGTCGTTGATGCTGTCTAAACTGCAGCAGCCAGTTTCGCGTTTACTGGAACCTGAACTTTCGTAGTCCCAGGTTTTCATGGTAATCCCTATCACTTCATAGCCTTGTTCGTGCAGCATCATGGCAGTAACACTACTGTCAATTCCGCCGCTCATGGCTACTAATACTTTACCGTGTTTGCTCATTTTTTACTTTGCACCTTTTAAGGGGCTGTAAAGATACGAATAATAGTACCCTGAAAAGGGCGAATAAACTAAACTAAAGTTAATTTTTACCGATTGCGGAACAGGAAGTTTAAACAGAAAGCCCGGATTTAGTTTTTCTTGGTTTTAGGGGAAGTTGGATTGGTTTTTGGCGCTTCTTTTTCTTCCGTTTTGTGTTTGGCAAAATACTCATCCATTTCTTTTTGAGTGGCCAGTTTACCGTTCTTATAGAGCTCTTTTTCGCGCACCTTCCCGCTCTGGGTTTTATAAATCCATACTCCTGTTTTACCCCCGTTTTTATAATAACCCGCCGCAACCTCTACACC
>CAZMHW010000038.1:0-15189 GCA_964566105.1 uncultured Akkermansia sp. | reverse complement strand
GGTGTACCCTCAAACACTACGCTGCCGCCCTGTTCGCCTCCTTCAGGACCCATATCAATGACCCAATCCGCGCATTTGATCACATCCAGGTTATGTTCGATAACAACAATGGAATGTCCCTTTTTTAACAGAGCTTCAAAAGACTTCAACAGTTTGGCCACATCGTGAAAATGCAAACCAGTGGTAGGCTCGTCGAAAACAAATAAGGTGGGTGAGGTATTATTTATCTGGATCAGGAAACTGGCAAGTTTAATCCTTTGTGCTTCACCACCACTCAGGGTACTGCTACTCTGGCCTAATTGTACATAGCCAAGCCCAACTGCCTGCAATGCGTTTAATTTTTCCGTTATTTTAGCAGCAGTACGATTGTCTTCGTCTTTACTAAAAAAAGCAACCGCGTCATCCACAGTTAAATCCAGTACGTCGGAAATGGACTTGCCTTTGTAAAGCACTTCCAGTGTTTCTGACTTATATCTTTTCCCCTTACATCCTTCACACTGCAATTGAATGTCTGCCATAAACTGCATCTCCACAGTAATCTGTCCTTCACCCTGGCATACTTCGCAGCGACCTCCTTCCACGTTAAAACTAAAAAAGCCAGGTTTATAGTTCCGCGTTTTAGCCAAACCTTGTTCCGCAAATAAATTCCTCACCTCATCAAAAGCTTTAATGTAAGTTACCGGATTACTCCGGGAAGATTTTCCAATTGGATTCTGATCCACGAACTCGAGTTGCTTAATTTGTTTTAAGCTCCCGCCAATCATGTGATCCGCGTTTACATTTTCAAAATACCCGTCGAGGTAACGTTGCATAAATGGAATCAAACCCTTTTTAATCAGAGTGGATTTACCCGAACCACTCACGCCTGTTACACAACACAAGGTGTTTAAAGGAAATTTCACACTGACGTTCTTCAGGTTATTATCACTCAGATTCCGAATCTCTATAAATTCCTTCCATTTCCTGCGGTTAAAAGGCACTTCAATCCGCATCTGATTATTCAGATATTTGGAAGTATACCCGTTCTTGTTTTTTAAAAGTTCCTTGTGCGTACCCTGAAAAACCAGGTGTCCGCCCCCGCTTCCCGCCTCGGGTCCAATATCGATCAACTCATCCGCCTGGCGCATGATTTCTTCATCGTGCTCCACAATAATGACAGTATTTCCTTGTTGTTGCAGAGATCTCAATACTTTTATCAAACGATCGGTGTCACGGGGATGTAAACCAATACTGGGTTCATCCAGAATGTACAAACTCCCCACAAGTGTACTACCCAGTTGCGTGGCCAGATTAATACGCTGACTCTCTCCACCACTTAAGGTATTGGCCACGCGGTTAAGCGTAAGGTAACCAAGACCCACGTCAGACAGGTATTGTAAACGGTTATTGATTTCTATCAAAAGGCGTTTGGCAACTTTGGTATCGTGATCGTTCAGTTTAATCGTTTTGAAAAAAGGAATTAATTCCGAAACCGGTGATAAAACCAGGTCGGCAATACACTTATCGTTAATTTTTACATAGTTGGCATCTTTGCGTAAACGTGTTCCCTGGCAATCCGGGCAGCTGGTTTTTCCACGGTATCTGGCCAACATAACCCTATACTGAATTTTATAAGTTTCTCTCTCCAGCATTTTAAAGAAGTCATTTAAACCCTCAAAATACTGATTACCGGTCCACAACAAAGCGTAGTCCTTTTTAGATAACTCCGCTATGGGTTTGTGAACAGGAAAATCAAATTTATGCGCACTCTTTAACAACTGGTTTTTGTAAGTGCTCATCACTTCTCCGTTCCAACAGGCAATAGCACTTTCATACACAGACAAACTCTTGTTCGGAATAACAAGATCCGGATCTATCCCGATAATACTTCCAAAACCCTCACAGGTCTTACAGGCGCCAATTGGGTTATTAAAAGTGAAAAAATTCACATTAGGTTCCTCAAAGGTAATTCCGTCCAGTTCAAACAAATTGCTGAAACTGTGTTTATCGTAAGAGCCGGTTTCTTTCTCGATCCAGATCAAACACTCGCCTTCCCCTTCAAAAAAAGCAGTCTGAACACTATCCCCGGCCCTGCTCACAAAATCCTCGTCTTCAGGTTGTGTCACCAGTCTGTCTATCAAAAGATATACTTCCGCCGCTTTTTTCCCGGTTTTACCCTTAAAGCTATTCGGATCAATTTCATTAATGCGTTGGATTTTATCATTCACAATGGCACGTGAAAAACCTTGTTGTTCTAAAAGTTCCAACTGTTTTTGATAAGGGCGGTCTTTCTTCTCATAAACCTTTGAAAGTACCAACAGTTTTGATCCTGGTTTTTGTTCATTGATAAAATTAACAACGTCACTCACCGTTTCGCGTTTTACAAGCTTACCGCTAACGGGACTGTAAGTTTTACCAACTCTCGAAAAAAGTAATTTAAAATAATCATAAATCTCGGTAATAGTACCCACGGTACTCCTTGGGTTTCTCGAGATCACTTTTTGCTCAATGGCAATGGCCGGAGAAATGCCTTTAATGTAGTCTACCTGCGGTTTTTCGAGTCTGCCCAAAAACTGACGGGCATAGGCTGAAAGACTTTCCACGTAACGCCTCTGTCCTTCTGCGTACAGTGTATCAAAAGCCAGCGATGATTTACCGGAGCCAGACAATCCCGTTATCACAATCATTTTATTTCGCGGGATGGCAACGTCTACGTTTTTCAGATTGTGCTGCCGCGCACCCTTAATAATAATAAATTCTTTAGGGCTCAGGACGCTGATATCCTTTTGGTCTTCCGCTTTTTTACTCTTAATACTTTCCATTACGACTTCAAATCTTAAATCTAACTCCTAAAATCCAATTCCCAAATCCCTACGACTCCATGATCACTTTTAAATGTTTTAATGTGGAAGGGTCTTTCCAATCAACGTAACCTACCGTCTGTTTCTTTACCTCCAGTTTAGAATTAAGAATGTAAGAGGTTGGAATGGAGTGAATACCAATAGAACTAAAAGGAACATTCATCTTTAAAAACACAAAAGGATATCCATTCCTTTCTTTCAAGGCCCTTACTTTTTCAATAGGCTCATCACTGATCACGAGTATGGTTACATCCGAAAGATCCGTTCCCTTTATGGAGGCTAGCGTATTTAATTCCTCTCTGCAATTACCGCACCACGACGCGCTAAAACACAAAACCGTTTTTTTTCCACGGAAAGATTCTATGCCGGTTGTTTTTCCCTCCAGATCTACCAGATTAAGTTCGGGTAAATTTAAAGTAGGCGCCACCCTGTATTTCTGATACATAAAAAAACCTATAAGGGCAGCTATTACAAAGCCCGCAGGATACATCCACTTTTTAAACATAGTAATTAAGAATCAATGGTTAATTCATTTCCAAACTTTGACGTTTAGTGTTTAAAATTACAAATAGATTTGCAGGTTGAGCAGTGTTTTTGTTAACTAAAATATTAAGAATTCTGTTAAGGATTGTTATCGCATTCCTTATTCTCTCCGTTGGCACTACGCTGCTGTACAGATGGGTTCCTGTTCCCGTAACTCCGCTGATGCTCATCCGCTGCGTAGAACAAAAAGCTGATGGCAAGGAGATGACTTTAAAACACGATTGGGTTAGTCTGGAAGACATCTCGCCAAAACTACAGCTGGCTGTGGTTTGCAGCGAAGATCAAAATTACCTCAAACACTATGGATTTGATTTTACCGCCATTGAAAAAGCCATGAAAGCCAATGAGGCGGGAAAAAAACTCAGAGGTGCCAGTACAATTTCTCAACAAACCGCAAAAAATGTTTTTTTATGGCCAGGCAGAAGTTATATTCGCAAAGCCTTTGAAGTTTATTTTACTTTGCTCATAGAATTGTGCTGGTCAAAAGAACGGATTATGGAAGTGTATTTGAATAGCATTGAAATGGGAAATGGAGTTTACGGTGCTGAAGCGGCCTCTCTTTACTGGTTTAAAAAACCAGCTAAAAAACTAAACAAAGACGAAAGTGCTGCTATTGCGTCTATTTTACCTAATCCAAGAAAATACATTGCTAATCCTGCCGGACCTTACATTGCAAGACGCAAAGAATGGATCAAAAAACAAATGAGTTTTTGGGGCAATCAACTGGATTACAACAAATACAACGACGAAGATGCTCCGGTAACAAAAGAAAAAAAGAAAAAAAACAACTGATAAATTTATGAACCGCATATCTGTTTTAATTATTTTGCTGATCATGTTCCTGAGTTGCGGTAACTCATCGAACCAGGCTACAGAAACAAAATCATATAAACCCCTGCAGCGCGCATCGGTCCTTTCCAATTTAAGCAAGGAACAAAAATTAATGGCCGACAAATTAGACGTTTTTTTTACGGAAATGAACCGTAAGGGCGTTTTTAATGGTAGCGTTCTGGTATCGCGCGCAGGTAAGGTCATTTACAAAAAATCACTTGGTTTTTTAAATAAATCGACACGCGACTTGCTTACAGATTCTTCTATGTTCCAGTTGGCATCTGTTTCAAAAGTAATTACCGCTACGGCTGTTCTGATGCTGCACGAAAGAGAAGTTATTGATATCGAAAAACCTTTCAAATCTTATTTCCCTGATTTTCCCTATGCGGGAGTAAAAATAAAAGATCTGCTCGATCACCGCTCCGGTCTGCCAAATTACATATACACACTCAACAGCGAAATTTACCAGCCAAATTATAAAATGAGTAATGCCGATATGTACAACTACTTCATATCCAAAAACTCCAAACCGTATTTACTGCCCGATAAACGCTTCAATTATTGTAATACCAACTACGCCTTGCTGGCACTCTTAATAGAGAGAACAAGTGGTAAAAGCTATTCTGAATTTCTGAAACAGGAACTTTTCACTCCCCTGGGAATGAAAAATACAGCCACCATTAAAGACATCGACCTCAACGGAGCAAACACCACCAGGCCTTACGATACGCGTTGGAGACCTGTGGATTTTGACGCCAGCGATTATGTTCTGGGTGACAAAAGCATCTACTCAACACCTTACGATTTGTTCCTGTTTAGCGAAGCTTTGTATCAAAATAAGATAATCAGTCCAAAAACGCAGGAACTGGCCTATACCGCATTCAGTAAAGAGAAAAAATTAAGCAATTACGGCTACGGCTGGCGCTTAAAAAACTTTAACGACCCTGAGAAAAAAGAAGTCTACCACAACGGCTGGTGGCATGGTTACCGTTCTTCATTTCATCGCCGCCTGAAAGACACCCTCACCGTAGTAATTTTAAGTAATCAGCTCAACCGCTCCGCCTATCAAACACATAAAGTGTATGAAATTTTAGACAGTGCCGCTGCCGGTGAAGCGGAAGAGGACGACGAATAAGTTCTTCAATATGATAAATCAGCGTAAAAAACTCAATCGGTCAACACTCAAAAACAGAAATAGAATTTAGATTTTTTTATATGTACTTTTGCCATTTATGTTTACGCTTTATCTGAAGGAAATACGAAGTTTTTTAAGTTCACTCATTGGCTACATGGCTATTAGTGTTTTTATTACGCTCATCGGTGTTTTTATGTGGATCATTCCGACCGAAGGCGGAGGCTACAACATTCTTGACAATGGTTTTTCTAATATTGATCCTCTTTTTTTTATCGCTCCCTGGGTCTATCTTTTTCTTATTCCTGCCATTACCATGCGCAGCTTTTCTGAAGAAAAAAAGAATGGCACCATTGAACTGCTGTTAACCCGCCCTCTTACTGATCTTCAGATTGTGCTGGCGAAATACTTTGCAGGATTCACACTCGTTGTGGTTTCTTTACTGCCAACACTTATCTATTACTACAGCGTACATGTGTTAGGAGCCCCAAAAGGGAACATAGATACAGGTGGCATGTGGGGGTCATATATAGGACTGTTGTTACTGGGTGCTTGCTTCGTTTCTATAGGTATTTTCGCCTCTTCTATTGCCGAGAATCAGGTTATAGCCTTCATCATTGGTATGCTCCTTTGTTTTTTCTGTTACATCGGGTTCGAGTACATTGCACAGAGTGGCGTATTCGGTAAATATGATGCGTTTTTTAAAGGCTTGGGGTTAAATGATCACTACACCAGTTTAAGCCGTGGTGTGATCGACACCCGCGATGTGCTCTACTTTATAAGTGTTATTGCTTTGTTTAACCTCTTCACCAAACTCGTTTTAGAAAGCAGAAAATGGTAACCGAAAAAAAAACAAATTCTCCGAATAAACGACGAGACGTTATCGCGCTGCTTAGCCTCGCGGCCATTATCGTTATGCTCAATTTTGTGGGCAGATTTTATTTTAAACGGTTTGATCTTACTTCCGAAAAACGTTACACCCTTGCCGAGTCCACAAAAAAACTCCTCAAAGGACTGGACGATGAAGTGTATTTGAAAGTTTACCTCAATGGCGATTTTAACCCGGGTTTTACAAGACTGAAAAGCGAAGCCAAGGAAATTCTGGATGAATTTCGTGCCTACTCCAACAATCAGGTGCAGTATGAATTTATTACGCCCGGAGAAGGGCTTACCCGTGAGGAAACCACGAACATTGAGAGACAACTTTATGAAAAGGGACTTATTCCCGAAGAGATCACTCAAAGAGGAAAAGATAAAACAACACAAACACTTATCTGGCCGGGCGCAATACTGAGCTACAAGGGAAAAGAAACCGTGTGGCAGATCTTTACCCGCCAAACGCCTGGAATTGATATGGAAACCTCCATCAACAACAGCGTGGAAGAACTGGAATACAGCCTTACTAATTCTATCAGAAAACTGCAACGCACAAAAAAAGCAGAAGTTACTTTTATTCAGGGACATCATGAGCTGGATACTGTTTTTCAGTACAATTTTATGCGCGCCTTATCCGAATATTACACGGTAAACATGACCAAAATTACGCCTGGTCGTGAACTCCACGCTCTGAAAGGAAGTGACGCTATTGTAATTACAAAGCCTGACAGTGCTTTTACTGACAAAGAAATTTACATCATCGACCAATACATCATGAAAGGGGGAAAAGTATTGTGGCTCCTCGATCCGGTGCTAACCAACCTCGACTCGCTGCGTACCGGCTTTACCATGGGGATCTCCAACACACTGAACCTTGAAGAAATGCTTTACAAGTACGGGGTACGACTTAACTCCTTACTGGTACAGGACATGCAGTGTGGTTTTTTAAAAATCAACACTGGCTTCCAGAAAGGTCAACCAAAATTCGAAATGCTGCCCTGGGTGTACTCTCCTCTGGTTTTACCTGAACTTGACCATCCTATTGTAAAAAATCTGGATCTTATTAAATTCGATTTCCTGAGTACGATCGACACAATTGCTTCTGCCAGAGGGATTAAAAAGACAATTTTATTAAAAACATCAAAATACACCCGCACACAGCCAACCCCGGCGCGCATTTCACTGGCAATTGCTAAAATGAAATTAAAGGAGTCCCAGTTCATTAATTCATATCAACCTGTTGCTTGTTTGTTGGAAGGTGAATTTACCAGCTTTGTGGAAAACCGGCTTCCTGCCAGGCTTTTAAACGATACCAATTTTAAACACATCGATCATGGTAAACCTACCAAAATGATCATTGTGGCTGATGGTGATGTGGCTCGTAACGATTATAACCGCAACACTGGTCAGGTTTATCCCTTGGGCTACGACCGCAATACTGGTCAGGTTTTCGCGAATAAAACGTTTTTGCTCAACTGCGTCAATTACTTGTTAGATGACGAAGGAATGTTGCAATTACGCTCGCGCGAGGTGAAACTCAGACTTCTGGACAAAAAGAAAATCAATTTACAACGTCATAAATGGCAATTGATAAACGTTGCCATGCCTTTGTTTCTGGTACTTGGATTTGGTGTATTGCAATTTTACATCCGTAAAAGAAAATACTCTGCGTCGAAAAAATAATTTATTGATAGAGATTAAAATTTGTTTCGAGCAACTGATTTTTAACAGCAAACATTACAATACCGGCCGTGTTGTTCACCCCAAGTTTGTTCATGATGTTCTTACGATGTGTGTTTACTGTATGTGTACTCAGATTGAGTTTATCGGCAATTAATTTATTGGACAATCCTTCCGCTATTCCACGAATAATGTCAATTTCACGGTCAGTTACCGGAATTCCATCGCAACCTAAAGATTTAATAAAAGAATTATTCGTTACAATTTCGGGGCTTGCAGACAAAAAGGCCACAATTTTTCCGCAAATAAATTTTTGTCCTTTTATAGACGAGTTAATAGCCTCCAGAATTTCGATCTTATCGCATTCCTTTAATAAAAAACTGGTAATTCCGCTTTCAAGAACCTTAACAAGTTCATTCTTGGGAAGCAACTCAGTGATCATTAAAAACTTGGTACGCTTGTATTTTTTTGCAAGATTTTTTAATTCTTCCGTTGAAATGCCCAGTGATATAAAATCGGCAATGAGTAAATTAGGTTTAGAAAGCATTAACTGATTCTCCAGGTCTTCACTGTCACCACAGATAGAAGGCACCAACTCAAACCCCTTGAGCTCTCCCACAAGAAGTTCCAGGCCGATTCGTGATAAAAAATTCTTATCTCCTATGAGTACCTTGATCATTTAAACAAAGATACAACAACAATTTCATACGCTTGTTAAATTTTAATTTTTTTACCATCATTTGCGAGCATACAGTTTTTAAAAACAGGTTGCGCTTCGTTTAAAAAACCATCCAGCTGAGTATAACGTGCCGAAAAATGTCCAAGCAATAATTGTTTAACTTCTGCTAAACAAGCTATTTCAGCTGCCTGGCGGGCAGTGGTATGGAATGTCTTTTTTGCGCGTTCCAGATGATCGTCCAGAAAAGTACTTTCATGATATAGAAGATCACAACCTTTAAAAAAATCCGCAATACCCGGATCAAAGATCGTATCACTGCAATAAGCGTAAGTTCTGGGTGAAGGCGGATCCAGTGTTACTTCAGTGTTTTTAATAAGATGTCCCTCCAGATTCACAACATCCTTACCCACTTTCAGGGCATGAATATCTGCAACTGAAATATTAAATTTTTCCAGTTTATACTTGTCTATTTTTAGTGGAAGTGGTTTCTCCCTGAACAAAAAACCTGTGCAGAAAATACGGTGTTTCAAAGGAAAGGAATAGACCTCTACCTTGTGGTCTTCAAAAATTAAATTTAATCCGTTGGCGCTGGTGAAATGCCAGTTAATTTTATAATTCAAATACGTCTGTGAAACGGAATTTATTTTCTCAAGTACTTCTTTTAGTTCTGCAGGACCATAAATATTCAAATCCTGCTTTCTCCCCAGCAAATGCATACTACTCAGTAAACCGGGTAATCCGAAAAAATGATCGCCATGCAGATGGGAAACAAAAATATGATCTATCGACTGAAATTTCGCTTTATACTTTCTTAACTGAATTTGCGTGGATTCTCCGCAATCAATCAAAAAATAGCGCTCCGAAATATTTAGCAACTGAGCACTGGCATTTCTCTCTGAAGTGGGGCTTGCGGAAGAAGATCCTAAAATTAAAAGCTCAAAAGTCTGGCGGCTCATCAGTGAAAATATCTTACCAATTCATTTTGATTAAATCTGTATAACCTCTCGTTGGCAATGTTTAAAAGTACTCATCTCCTTTAGAATACAAAAACCTGTTTAATTAAGCTCTTCTCTTTTAATATTTGCATAACGAAGTCTATTTAAGTATTTTTGCTCCCTCAATTAGAAAAAAATGACAGGAAATATAACTTTTACAATGATTAAGCCTGATGCTGTTGAAGCAAACAACATCGGCCCGATTTTAGCAATGATCAACAAAGCCGGTTTCAAAATATTGGCAATGAAATACATGCGTTTAACCAAAGAACAAGCCGGTCAGTTTTATGCAGTTCACAAGGAACGTCCTTTTTTTGGTGAATTAACCGAATACATGTGCAGTGGACCAATTGTAGCTGCCGTTCTATCAAAAGAAAATGCGGTTGCCGATTACCGCCAGTTAATTGGAGCCACAGATCCGACTAAGGCTGACGATGGCACAATTCGTAAGTTATTCGCCAAATCAATTGCCGCCAACGCTGTTCACGGAAGTGATAGCAATGAAAATGCAAACATTGAGTCGAATTTCTTTTTTTCTCAGTTAGAAAGATTTTAATTTCAATTTAGGCTTATGTGACCCTATTCTGTCTTCAGAATAGGGTTTTTTATTTTATCCCCTTACCGTAAATAAGCAGAAAGTAACCAGTTTTAAAGAAAAGGGGTGGTTTTGCAAAAAAGTGTGAAAAAGCATTTTGTTTTATGAATAAAATTAAACAAATTTGTTAAAATTTACAAAACGTCAATTTAACGTCATTTTAATATGATCAACTATAGTATGTCACAAAGAATCACCAAAGTATTAGGACTAATTGCTTTAACTTGTTTAACCGGGATATTATCTGCTCAACCGGCAGATTGGGGACTGGCAGTCCCGATTTACAATGCGGGTAGGGCCCGGAACATGATTGTGGATAAAACGAATGCGCAAACGCTCTACGTGGGAAGCGCTTCCAGTGGCATTTTTAAATCTATAAACAGCGGTAGTAAATGGGCACCCATCAACGACCAGGCAACTGTTCGTAACATCAGTTATTTAGCCCAATCTTTTGACGGAACTATTTATGCTGGTACCGGCGAGGGATTCCTCAGACCGGGTCAAAAAGCTAAAGCTCAGGCCGGCACAGGTCTATACAAATTAGATGCCTCCGGAAACCTGATTTCCGTTGTGTCTCACAGTGTTGTTGGAACAGTTATCAACCGTGTTGCCTGCGATCCGAACGTGCAGGGACATATGGCACTTGCCACCAATCTTGGGGTATTTGTTTCATTGGACGGCACCAACTTTAGCCTGGCAAACTGCATCCCTACCTCTACTAACATATCGGGACAAGACGTAAAATTTGACATGAATGGTATTCTTTATTGCACTCTTGGTAGTGAATTAGGAACTACCACAGGTTTCAGTAATACACCAAGCAAAATTTATAAAGCTACCGATGCTAATTTCACATGCTTTACAGATATTACTCCTGTTTCCAGTGTATTGCCAGACAACAATTACGGTCGTATTGAATTGGCAGTTTCACCTACAAACGCTAATGTGATTTACGCTTCTTGTGCTTCAAAATATGTGAGCTCAAGCAGCGCCACCTTAAAAGGACTTTTTGTTTCATACAATGGTGGTTCCAGCTGGGGGCTTATTCTGCAGGGTTCTGCTCAACTTGATCCTTTGTTTAATGGTGGTACACGTGCCTCAGGAGACTATGCACACACATTACTGGTAGATCCTGCCAATTCAGACATCCTCTACGTTGGTGGTTATTCATTCTACGTTTTTAAAAGAACTGGAGGCTCTAATAGCAGTCCTGTAGGTGACTGGGTGCGTTTAGGTCAAAACGTTTCTTCAAGTTCGAGTTATTACCTGCACGAAAACATTCATGATATCAAAATCATACCCGGCAGCCCAACACGGTACTATTTTGTTACCGACGCAGGTATATTCAGATCGAGTGATTTGGCGCCCCTCATAGCAAACCTGGCTTACAATGTGAGTATATTGCAATTTCCCTCCTTTCAACCTTTTTACAAAGGAATGGTTACCGGACAATTTAACTCTGTAAGTATCGAACGTTACCCAATTGGAGACAACACGACATCAACAACTCCTGGTACCCAGGTTACCCCTTATTCGGGCTTCATCGGAGGAACCGGTGGTAACGGTTTAACTTATTACAGTGGAAAAGATACTCTGGTAACAAACGAATTGAGTTACCTGGGTGGTGATGTTTACAATGCTGAATACTCAAAAATACTTTCAAATGCTGCTTTTGCAACAATTGGTGATGGTCGACTCTACCGTTCTACAAACGTTAAAATTTCCGATCCAACCTTGGTCAATGTTAATACCTATTCCGGAGCACTTTCAAAAATCGCCCCGGATCCGGGTGGATTTACCAATAGCGGACTCACAACTGGTACACCATTTAAACTTTGGGAAAGTTATGGTCAGCTTAAGGACCCTGTTACTGGAACCTTAATTCCATCGCCGGATAACGCTGTATTTTATAACGACACTCTAAGAGCGCTGGCTTCCATGTCTGGTGTTCAGGAGCTTACAACCAAAACCACCTTTACCTTCGCGGCATCGCGTCCTAACAAGTATGCCTTAATAGATAGCATTTGTATCAGAACTGGTACGGTACAGTTACCATTAACAGGCACCTATGCCAATCTTCAAACGCCTTTCAATGCAGCAGGAGATAGAACGGGTATCAACATTAAGTTGCCTAACAATTATGTAGCAGGCACCACTACCACTGCGCTTAATACAACACTTACCACAGGTCCAATATCGGGTCCAGCCTCAGTTACCCTTGACGCTACAAGCCTTACTGACAATATTTCTGTTACCTTTTCTCTCGCTCCTTTTTCAACAAAAACGATCACTCAGTATCCCGTAGGCGCAACAGGTACAAATGTAATAGTTGCCGATCCGGCTTCTTATTATAAGGTGTTTGCGACCATCTTCTACAAATACAAACCAGGCGATGTGGTTAACGTGATCGATAATAATATTTCTACCAAAACAACATCTTACACTGCCGTTTTGACTCAAACATTGAACTGGGCTTACGGTTCACAGAATTATACGCTCAGTGTTCCCGTTAACACAGCTATTACAAGTCCAACCTATGTGCTTAACCCTGGAAATATAAGCTCTCCTTCTCCTTCGTTCATAGTAGCGTCCACAAATCCGGCTGCTGCTTCTGTTTATACAGTAAGAACTTACGGAACATACACCTTAAATGCACTTCCTGTTAATTATACTCTGGTAGCCGCGTCAAATACAGCCATCACCAGCCCTACCTACATTTTAAATCCAGGCAACGTATCTCAGTCTAATGCTACTTTTGTAGTTAGTCCAACGGTTGCAACAACCTATACGCTTACCGAAGTGGGATCTGGTACACTAACACAGGTTACCAATAGTACCATTGCTTCTTCGTCTTATGCGATCAGTTCCAGCACAGTGACCCAATCGGGTACTCAGTTTGTAGTCTCTCCTACCGTTACAACTACCTATACATTAAGCGGTATCAGTTCCGATACGGTTACAGGAACTAACACCTCAACAACTGCGGTAGCTACTGCTTCTGCCAATACCTTTACTGTTGGTTCAAATTCAGGAGTTCCAATGGCTCCAAATAATCCACCAGTAAAAATTCCAACTGTAGTATCCGCGCGTCTTGCCATGATAATGAACAATATCGGTAATACAGCTAATGCCAATGCCATTGTTGTTGCTAAAAATCCCTTAGCGTTAAATGATCCTCTCAACTTGGTAAGAATAAGTCAAAGTGGTTGTTATACTGACGACGCCTCAGGAAACGCCAGCACAAATACAATTACTATTCCAGGCAAACCTATTTTGCTGGAATGGAGTAAAGGTGGAACTGAATTGTACTACGCTACCAACGATAACAAACTTTACCGCGTGTCACATATTACAGAAATTATGGATCTGGCTCCATATTCATACTCCGGTAAATTCTATACAGATGTGTTTAAATACACAGCTCCTATTGGTTCCGCTTCACTCAATCCTGTGTGCCCTTATCGCACAACGCTTGTTGGCCAGTTCGAAAGCCCAATTAGTAGTATCAGCGTAAGCAACGACGATAAAAATGTGATGGTTACCCTAAATCCTACAGCCACTCCAAGTTCTACTTCCGGTCTCGTGATGTACAGCAAAAGTGCTGATATCAGAAAAGCCGTAAATCCGGTTACAGACTGGGACAAAAAAGATGTGGGACTTTCCAATGTAGTGACCTATTGCTCTATGATGGAGAAAAAAGACAGTAAAAAAGTATTTGTGGGTACAGACAATGGTTTGTTCTATACCAACGACATTACTTCTCCTAATTGGACTAATGTGAGTTCTCTTGCTTCTGCTCCAGATAAAATGTTACCAAAAGTTCAGATCTTCGATATTAAACAACAGGTATTAGATCCAAACGATTGTTATAATTCAGGACAGATTTTTGTGGCTACCAATGGACGCGGTATCTGGACGAATAAAACCTTCTTTACTCCATACGCAGTTGGCGTTGAAGAATACCAGGAAAAAGCTTCCAATGGAAATAACCTGAGCTTGTATCCTAATCCAACCAATGGTAACGTCACCGTATCTTTTAAAGGTATTGAAGGTGAAAACGCTAAAATGACCATCATGGATTTGAGTGGAAGAACTGTTCAAAGTGAAAATCTGGGTAAATTAACTACCTCTGAGGTAAACTTTAACTTCGAAACCGCAGGACTTGGCTCAGGTGTTTACCTTGTAAACATTAGCAGCGACTCCGGCGTGAAACGTGTTGCTAAACTGGTTGTTACTAAATAACAGATACATCTTAATAACAAAAAGCTGCTCAGGTTGAGCAGCTTTTTTTTTGATGTAATTTTAGACATCATGAAAACAACCGAAGCTGATTCGTATTACAACCATCTCGAAAAAATGAGTATTAACGAGTTACTTGTTAACATGAATAAAGAGGACAAAACTGTTCCTCTTGCCGTTGAAAAAGCCATACCACAAATTGAACCACTTGTATCAGCAATCGTTGAAAAACTCTCCCTAGGGGGGCGCTTATTTTACCTTGGTGCCGGTACCAGCGGGCGATTGGGCATAGTAGACGCAAGCGAATGCCCTCCTACATACGGAATAGAACACGGGGTGGTGATCGGATTGATTGCGGGAGGAGATGATGCTATCAGAAAAGCCGTGGAATTTGCGGAAGACGATTTAAACCAGGGCTGGTCAGATCTGAAAAAATACAACATCAACAATAAAGATCTGGTAATTGGCATCGCTGCCTCGGGCTCTACGCCCTATGTCATTGGTGCACTCGAAACCTGTAATCAACATGGAATTCTTACCGGGGGCATTACCTGCAATGCTGGGAGCGACTTGGCTAAAGTCGCCAGATTTCCGGTGGAAATAGTAGTGGGACCAGAATTTGTAACAGGATCAACACGTATGAAAAGCGGGACAGCCCAGAAATTAGCACTCAATATGATCTCCACTTCTGTGATGATTAAACTAGGGCGCGTGAAAGGAAACAAAATGGTGGACATGCAATTAAGTAATAATAAGCTGGTAGACCGCGGTACTAAAAT
>CAZMHW010000037.1:9568-15312 GCA_964566105.1 uncultured Akkermansia sp. | reverse complement strand
GTTTTGTTTAATGGCGCGTTCACTTTTGTTCTTGTAGCTCACAGCGCGTAATTCGGCCAATTCGTTCTCCAGACTTTTTATTTCCTGTTCGTAAAAACGGGTAGTGCGAATCACCTTTTCCTCACTTTTTAATTCGTTGAATTCAATTTGTTTGGCTGTAACCTCGGCGTTTACTTCACTAAAACTCTCATCACGTTTGTGCTTCAGTTCCGCATCCCGTTTATTGAATTCGTTTTTCTGAAGGAGCTGTAATTCGTTGTAGTGATTAAAAATTTCACTGGTGCGTGAATTTATTTTATTGATGTAAGCGCTTTTGTCATTACGCAGTTGTTCGATCAGGGACGAATATTTTAATTCGATACTGGCCACATTTGACGTTAAACTCTCGTACTCACGGCGGGCAATGTTCAATTCTACCTGAAGCTTTTCACGTTCAGCATTTTTTTCTACAGCCTCGTCAATGTTTTTTTCCTTGTATTCTTTTAATTTTTTATTTGCTTCACGAATGGTACGGTCGTAGTAGCCGATCTCTTCACGAAAATCATTTTGTTTGCCTTCAATGGAATCTTTCAGGGCTTCGTGTTCATTTGCAAGAACTTCCAGTTCCTCCTCTTTTTTCTTGGCGGCTTCGCGAATAGCTTCATTTTGTGATTCCGCGAAACGCAGACTGCTTCCCAGTTTGTCTGCCATTTCCATTTGCGCTCCTTTAAGCATGTGCACCTGATCGTATTTTTTATCGATCATTTCAATGAGTTGTTGCGACTCTTTTTTGAGGTAGGTTTCAATATCGGAGTATTTCTCATTGAACTGGCGCAACTGACGTTCTACCTGTTCCAACTTAATACTACTGCTTTCAGAGGTAAGGGAGTTGGCGATGAAGTCTTTAATAAAACGTGAATCTACACTGCTTTTAGAGGATAAAAATACGTTGGTAATGGACTTTGGAATGTTTTGGTATTTTTCGTTCCCTTTTAATAGGTGGAATTTAGAAAGTTGTTTATCTGTTTCCGTTCCGAAAATAATATTTCTGTACCGTTCAAAGGTGTCGATCTGGTTGGAAATGTAAACACCTCTTTTTTCGAGGTTCGCAATAATTTCCTTAATCTTCATAGCTTCGTCGTTGGCTGTGAAGAAAAAATCAGGATTATATGGCGCGTCCACAAAACGGAAAACCAGTTTGTTGTGACGGTAAACAATCACAAAGAACGGTTTATCTTCAGTGGCAATTTCGTAGATTAAATACGAGTTTTCGTAGCGGAAGTAGTGCTCTTCGAAAGGTTTTTGTGAAGCCGAGATACCTAAACCACGACTGTTAGCGCTGTAAAAGAAAAGAATGGCACGTTGTAAAGAGGTTTTACCAAAGTTGTTGGTCCCCACAAAACAAGTATTTCCACTCAATTCAATATCCGCATACTTCACGTTGGAGATATTTATTTCTACGATTCTATTTAGTATTCTACAGTTTTCCATTCTTTTATTAATTCTTAATGTTGAGTGCTTGGTTTTTTAATTGTGTCGGGGTATGCCCGAACAAAGTCGACGGTTTAGTTATAAATCAATCCTTGCGCGTTGTCTGAGTTGCTCGTGTCTTCATAAATAGCAACCGAGTTAATAACGTCCAATAAGTAAGTATAAGCGTCCATCACTTTGTAAGATTCCGTTTTTTCGTCTTCTAATTCCAGATACGAATCACGTGCCATTAAGTCACAGATCTCACGTACTTTGTTGTGTAATGTTTCAGAACGATACAATGGAATTTTCTGAAGTTTTTGTTTTAAACGTACATTGGCGTTACATTCCTCCGCAATTTCACCCGGTCTGAAACGGCTGCCGATCGTAATCTTATTATCCATACTGGCAAAGAGGTCGATGATATCGATGTAGCGTTCGAAACGTTCGAGTTTTTTCTCCAGTTCACTGTTGGGTTCGTTTAGCTTTGAGAAGTAGAAGAAGTTATTTCCGCGTTCTATGTTGTAACGAATTACATTGAAGTAGGCCTGCAATCTGTCAAAGTTATCAGGATTGTTAATGATGTCGTACAAACGGTTCATCCCGTCTCTGGTACCGTTACTCGAAATAAAATTTCCACGGGCCATTACAGCAAATATTTCGTGTGTTTGTTTCGGTAAGTTAAAGTCTTCTGCGAGCATGGATTTTAGTATTTAATTTTTAATATTATTTGAAACTAGTTCTTTACTTTTTCTTTTTTCTTGCGGTCTTTTTCTTTTTCTGTTTGAGGTAAAATCAAAGTATAGCCGAGGCGTTTTGGTTTTTTTTCATTGTCCTCATAGTCGTAATACTGCAATCTGTATTTAAAATCCAAAGAATTCTGATACTCCATGGCAATTTCTACGAAAAGGGAGAGTCGGTCTTCAAACGTTACAGTTCCAATGGCCTTAGGAAATTTATAGTTCATGAGGTATTCGAACAGATTTTCCTTGGTTTGAACCAAAAAGCGTTCCACCAGTTTTTCGGTGTCTAATTTGATCTGCTGTTCTAAACCTTTGTCCTTGAAGTTACCGGCCATTCTGTCGGCCAGACCACGCACCATTAAGCGTGTGAGTTTGTATTTTTCTGAAATACGTTTGCACAGAATATGCCCGTCGTCGGTGTACAAAAAGTCAATGGAGATTTTTGTTTTCGGACTCTTATGTCCGTTGTAACGCAGGGTGTTTATGTTTGAAATGGTTTCGTTAAAGTTTGTTTTAAAGTGCAAGGTACCGTGGTCCTTAATTTCTTTAAGACGTTGGGCTTTTTTGTAAACATCCAGTTGGAACTGAATTTTATTGATAAAGTCGGTAATGTCCGTTTGAATTTCGATGAGGTAATCGAGGTTTTCAATTAAACTGACTTTGAGGGCCTGCACAATCCCAAACAGTTCAGAGTCGTTGGTGAGACTGAAGAGTGTGCGGGTCTCTTCCACCACGTCTGTTGTCTTTTTGATGAATTCAATGATGGTATCCCGTTTCTCACGGTAGTCTTCGAGTTTCTGGAGCTTAATCCGGTAATTGCTTTCGTTTTTGTAGGTATCGTCAACGTTTTTCTGAAGTTTGATAATTTCACGGGTGAGCGTGGAGTTGATGCGTTTCAGGTATTTTTTGATGCTGCGTAAAAAGCGCATTTCGCGCGCTTCCTGGTAAAAACGGATGTGACGGTTGAGTTCGTTAATGTAATCGTTGATAAAGCCCGGTGTTACCTCTCCAATCTCCATAAAGTCTTCGAACATGGCCATGACGGCGTCGTTCAGACTGACAATGTTTTCGTATTCGTAAACGAGATCAAGTGATTTGAGTTTCTGTAATTGCTCATGTGTAATGTCCTCACGGGCCAGTAATTCGTTTACCGTTATGTTCTCGCGGTTCGCAAATAAAAACTCCACCACGCCGCGATGCTGGTAGAGTTGGGAAAGGATATCGTTTACGTTTACCTGTAATGCCATATGTGAGGGATAACTCTTAAAGATACTAAGGCTTGCGGAGGCGCAGAAATACGGTTATTAACAAAAAAGCAAGAAATTAACTTTTTAGAATAAAGTACCTGATTATAAGCCAATTCAGGATTTTAGGAAAAAATAAAAAGTATGAACAGCTGTTATACAGGATTAACAGGTGTTGATAAATATAGCTTTTAACAGTCTGGAGGGCAGATTTGCGGCAGGAACTTAGAGTTTTTTTGTTTTCCGAAAAAGTTCCACTAACACCTTTATAAATTCTTTCCACTCGTATTTTTTTCTTTCCACCCGTACGTTTGTAGTAAATTCTTCTTCTTTATTTTGCGCAAAGTATTCTATGATTTTTTCTGAAATCAGCGGAACGGAATTTTCCACTACGTAACCGCAGTGTTCATTGGGAACAATCTCTGCCAGACCCCCTACATTTGTGACCAGCATAGGTTTTTCGTAGTAGTATCCTACCATGGTAACGCCGCTGTTTGTAGCGTTTCTGTAGGTTTGGGCTACCAGGTTGCTCGCACTGAAATAATAGCGTACGTCTTCGTTGGCAATAAATGTATCGTGAAGAATGATCTTATCCTGCAGGTCGTGTTTACGGATCAGGTCGAGGTAAGGTTGTTTGTCTTCGTAAAACTCTCCTGCAACCAGCAGTTTGATGTTTTGTTTCTTAATTTCAGGATGTGCCATTGCTTCCAGCAAAATATCCAAACCTTTGTAATGACGAATTAATCCAAAAAACAAGACCAGTTTGGTATCCTGATTGAGTTTAAGTTTTTCACGTGCTTCTCTCATGCTCACAGCTGCTCCGTAGGTCTCGTACATTGGGTGAGGTGAGTAGGCTTTATTGTTGGTGTCAGAAAATTTAGAAATATCCCTGAGCACGGTTTTACTCATGGCAATAAATCCATGGCAACTTTTTACAAAGTAGTTTGTGAAGGCTTTGTCGCCAAAACGTTTTTCGTGTGGGATGATGTTGTCGGTTAGTGCCAGAACCTGTGTTTTAGATCTTACCAATCGCGCAATGGTGCCCAAACTGGGACCAAAAAAGGGCAACCAGTAACGGAATAAAATAAAATCAGGTTTTTCTTTTTTTATGAATCGCGCCACCTTTAACCAGTTAAACGGATTTACTGTGTTAACGAGTGTATGAATCTTAATTCCATGAGGGGCTGTTCCACTGGTTTCAAACTGACTGGAGCCTGGAAACAGAAAGTTGGGGTATTGAAGTGAATACGAAATAATTTGAGCGTCGTGACCTTCTTTGATGAGTTCTGCGCATAAATTTTCGTTGAACTGTGCCGGTCCACCCCTTAGTGGGTAAGCAGGACCAATGATAAATATTTTTAAATTTTCCCCTGATTTCACGGACCTAAAATTAGGCTTTATTCCTGATGTCCCCAACCCATGCGTTCAAACCCTTTAAAATTTGGAATAAAATGTTTGAAGCAGTAGTATTAATCCTTAATTTCAGAATCAAAATTCTGATCATGGATGCAAATTTTAAAGAAGTAAATTATTCACGTACCACGGTAAGTGAATTAATGATTCCGGCCTACGCGAATTTTGGTGGCAAGATTCACGGTGGTATTATCTTGTCATTGATGGACAAGGTAGCCTATGCCTGTGCGTCCAAACACGCGGGCAACTACTGTGTTACCGTCTCTGTAGAGAATGTAGATTTTCTGGAGCCCGTGGAAGTAGGGGAAATGGTGACCATGTTTGCTTCGGTAAATTATGTAGGAAAAACCTCCATGATCATTGGCATTAAGGTTATTTCGGAAAATTTTAAAATTGGAACGGTAAAACATACCAATACCTCTTATTTTACTATGGTTGCCAAAGGTGACGATGGGCAGCCTACGACAGTGCCCGGGTTAATACTGGAAACAAAGGAAGATGTAAAACGTTTTCTGGAAGCCATTAAACGAAAAGAATTAAAAGGAACCTATAAAAAGGAACTGCAGAACGCGCGGCTGGCCTTACTCGTAGATCCTGAAAATAAATTATTGGAGAAGGAACGCTGTGTTTTGAGAATCCAATAGCTTTGAAGAGTTAATCCTTTTTTAAGGCATATTCCAGAATGCCTTTAGATTTGTAATAGATAATGACGGAAGTAGATGCAGAATCTGTTTTTTGTTCCAGTTGATACCGGATTTCAGTTTTTTTAAGACTTAATTCCTGACTCTCAAAGTCATTTACCTTTTCTGAGAATACTTTTCCGATTGAGATGGTGATTTTATTGTTTTTTGGTTTTGCAAGTACCTTGGTACCCTTTGCATTCGCTATTGCCGGA
>CAZMHW010000037.1:0-9558 GCA_964566105.1 uncultured Akkermansia sp. | reverse complement strand
ATAAACAAGTGGTAAAGAGCTAAACTGTTGTTTTGAAATTGGATTGCTGTAATAAAGATATTTCTTATCGTCGGGATAATGACTGTACGAAAAGTATTTAGGATCCGAAAGAAAGTAAAATTCATCAATCTTAGGATTTATTTTTTTTGTGAGTGTGTCGAATTCCGTTGCCCAACAGGCATCTAACAAGTACCATTTTTCGTTTAAGAACACATTGTTCCAGGAGTGGTTACTAACATAGGTGTTAATGGTATTTAGCGAGTTTTTCCCCATCCCGCTAATCATTTCTGATTTTATCTTCGATTTATTGCAAAGTGTTTTAAAAAGTCGCGCATAACCGTCGCAGATAGCAGCTTTTCTTTTTAAAACGGTATCAAGAATAAGTCTGTTGTAAAGACTATCTGTGTATCCGGTCTTGGCTTCTTCGAGGTAAGCCTTAATTCGGGTGTAGTATGAGTTTATGGAATCTGAGCGATACTGGGCGTAGTCGTAAGTAATATTTTGTGTTATCCAATAAAAGATCGAGCGAACCTTTTCAAGATCGGTCTTATAACCAAAAGTAAGTTTTGTCGACAGGTCCTCAAGATTTTTAAAAGTCTTAACAGTTGATGCTCTTGAATCAATCCGGATGTACTTTGATTGCGAGACTGAATTGAATACAATCAAAAATAAACATGCCGTAAGAAGAAAACGCGTGTTCATTTTAGGTTGAGCTATTCTCGTGTTTTCAAGACTTGCCTTCTGCAATTACCAGATTATAAATGCGCTTCATCGTCAAAGTTGCTGCTGCTTTCTTTTGAGCCTCCATAACCCAGACGTTTACCGGTTCTGAGGGCCGCGCTGCTTGATTTTTCCTGCATTTCATAAACAGTTACCTGTCTCACCGCATCGTAAGGCGGCGTAAATAAATCGAAGGTTACAGAATAAATGATGAGCTCGTTGATAATATCGGTGATGTGGTCTTTGTTAATAGGTTCAACACTGAAATTATGGTATTTGTAACCAATTTGTGTTTTGGTTTCTACAAAAAAGTGTTTTTCGCGGTTAATAAAAATACGGGCGATCAAATAACCCAGGTCATTTAAACGGTTGTATTTGTAAGAGTCAGCCAAAAAGTTGTACACACTGATAATGCCGCAATAGGAATTCATTTCGTTGTTGCGAATATAAGCGGTTTTATACATGGGATGAGATTTGTCAAATTCAAACACATTGGAGTGCATCTGAAAATCGAGCAAATCGCCGGCTACCTTTAGTTGCATGGACTGCAGGCTAATGTCCTTATAAAATATGTTGATACGTTTATCCACTTTCAGGATTTCGCCGGAAAGGTCCTCAGCCCTTTCTTTCAGAATGTCCTTTACCTGGTTAAATACAGAAATGGTATTGCTGTACACGTCCTGTTTCATAACCGATTTTTCGGCTAATAATTTAAGGATGGTCTCTTTTTGTTTTTCTGTTTGTACGCTCATATGATTTATTTTTAATAAGCCCTTGCGAATAAAACGCGCTGTGTGCTTGGTTTTCCACTATAAATACATTTTCCTTCTTCCAAAGGATTATTTAAAGGAATGCAACGAATGGTTGCTTTTGTTTCCTCTTTTATTTTTTCTTCTGTTTCTGGTGTACCGTCCCAATGCGCCGATACAAAACCCGTTTTTTCGTCCAGTACTTTTTTAAACTCTTCGTACGAATCTACTTTGTGGGTCATGGATTGTGTACGTTCAAGGGCTTTTGTGTAGAGATTGGTCTGAATGTCTTCCAGTAATTTGGCAACGTAAGTATCCGCCTCTTCAATTTTCACCACTTCTTTGCTCAACAGATCCCTTCTGGCAATTTCAACAGTGCCATTTACCATATCTCTTTCACCTATGGCGATACGCACAGGAATTCCCTTCAACTCGTACTCCGCGAATTTCCAACCCGGACGTTGTGTGTCGCGGTCGTCGTATTTTACGGAAATATTTTTTTGTTGTAATTTATCTTTAATGCCGTTGGCTACCTCGCTTACTTTTTTCAGACCTTCGTCGCCTTTGTAAATAGGTACGATGACTACCTGAATTGGAGCCAGTTTCGGTGGAATTACCAGGCCATTGTTGTCGCTGTGACTCATGATCAGAGCTCCCATTAAACGGGTGCTTACACCCCAGCTGGTTGCCCACACATAATCCAGTTTGCCTTCTTTGTTGGCAAATTTTACGTCGAACGCCTTGGCAAAATTTTGACCCAAAAAGTGGGAGGTGCCAGCCTGTAGAGCTTTACCATCCTGCATGAGGGCTTCAATACAATAAGTATCTTCGGCGCCGGCAAAACGTTCGTTGGCGGTTTTTACACCTTTGATCACCGGAACGGCCATCCAGTTTTCTGTAAAATCAGCATACACATCCAGCATCTTTTTTGTTTCCACCAGAGCTTCTTCTTTGGTAGCATGGGCGGTATGACCTTCCTGCCACAGAAACTCGGTAGTACGCAAAAATAAGCGGGTACGCATTTCCCAGCGCACCACATTTGCCCACTGGTTCACAAGAATGGGAAGATCTCTGTAACTTTCAATCCATCCTTTATATGTATTCCAGATAATGGCTTCGCTGGTAGGACGCACAATGAGTTCTTCTTCCAGTTTAGCTTCCGGATCAACAATGAGTTTTGTTTTGTTATTAGGGTCTGTTTTAAGGCGGTAGTGTGTTACCACGGCACATTCTTTTGCAAAACCCTCGGCGTTTTTTTCTTCCGCTTCAAATAAACTTTTAGGAATGAATAGGGGGAAATAGGCGTTCACATGTCCTGTATCTTTAAACATTTTGTCGAGTGCCTGTTGCATTTTTTCCCAGATAGCGTAACCATGCGGTTTAATAACCATACACCCTCTCACGGAACTGTGGTCGGCCAGGTCGGCTTCTACCACTATGTCGTTGTACCACTTACTGTAATCTTGTTCTTTTGATGTAATAACCTTGCTCATAATTCGTTATAAATATAGAAAATATGCTGCTGATTCGATTTAGAATTCTTCCAAAGTATAAATAATGTAAAAATCCTGAAAACCACGGAGCAATTTTGTAAATTTACTTAAAATCTCCGCTCATTTAATCTTAATTAGATTTGCTATGAAAAAATTACTGATAGTGACTGTTATAGCGGTAACAGTTTTTAGTTCCTGTAAAACGTCTCAACTAGGTTCTTACTCGGATGATGTTTACGTCAGTCCATCTGAAGAAAAACAGAAAGCTGCGCTGGCAGCCGCTGAAAAGGCAAAGGCGGAAGCTCTTGAAAAACAGCGGGTGGAAGATGAACGTTTGGCGCAAAAAGCAAAAGATGATGCCAATCCCTATTACAAGGATCCGGATTATAACAAGGACGATTATTACGATTATCAATATGCTTCCCGTTTAAATCGTTTTCAGAATCCTATTATGGGAGCGGGTTATTACGATCCTTATTACACGAATCTTTACACTTACAATCAAAATCCGTATTGTTACGGTACCAGTATTTACAGTACCTATAATTACGGGATGCCTTCCTATAGTTTTAATAATTACAGCATGGGCATCAGCACCGGATGGGGGTATGGCAACTATGGTTACTCTAATTACGGATATAACAATTACGGGTATAACAACTATTACGGATATAACAACTATGGTTATTCAGGTTATTACAACCCCTATGGTTATAACAACGGATATTATGGCTTTAATTCTTATGGCTGGGGTTATCCGTACAGTTATTATAATGGATACAATGCGGGTTACTACAGTGGGTATAATAATGCTATGTGGGGGTATTACTACAGTTTTGATCCAAACAGTGCTTACAGTCAGGTGCAATATGGCCCGCGTGGCAGTAATGGCGGTGGAAACAGTCATACACGGACAACCGCGGGAATGGAAATTCCGGTTGAAGGTGCGCATCAGAGGTATTTTCAATCGGTTGCCGATCAGCAAAGTAACACGCCACGTTTTACCAATACAACTGACCGGGTTAATACCTCCCAGCGCAGAGCGGAGAACCCGAATTCCGGTTTTAACCCAAATTCCGGCAACGGAAACACCTATCAACTGGGAGAAGACAGGGTACAGAACCGTAGGAATCCGGATCCTGTAAATGTCAATTCCGGAAACACAACTTCTACCAACCGTTATAATGACCGTGTGGAGAATACGACCAGACGATCGGATACGCGTGTGGAGCAAAACAATTCACAAAACAGAAGTACCGATATGTGGAATAATAATTCTAATTCCAATTCTAATATAGGAACAGGCGGCGGCAGTCGCGGTTCTGAAGGTGGTTCAAGTCCTAGAGGAAGTGGCGGCGGAGGAAATAGCAGACCACGTTAATACACATTTTATGAGTCGATTTACATTCGCAATTGCTTTATATGCGATCAGTCTGGGCTTATACAGCCAGAATGATCTGGATGCGCTCCGTTATTCCCGACTGGGTGTGGGAGGTTCTTCCCGTTTTGTGGCCATGGGCGGTGCTTTTGGCGCTGTGGGAGCCGATGTGAGCTGCGCTTCTTTTAATCCTGCCGGTCTGGCTTTGTTCCGCAAGGGGGAGATCTCTTTTTCAGCAGGCGCCCGTTCTACCAATAACACCGGTGATATTTACGGACGCACTGCCAACGTGTTTGATCTTAAAGTAGTGTACAATAATTTTGGCCTGGCTATTGCGTGGAATTCTAAAGCAGATCCGGATAGCCGGAATGTTTTGTCTTTTAGTAACAGTCAATTGCAAAATTTTAATAGCTCTACCACTATGTCGGGATACACCAATTCCAGTTCTCTGGCAAAAGACATGTTGAATCTGGCTGAAAAATATAAGTCGCCTACAAATCCCACCGCTAACCTGAGTGATATGTATGAAGGTTTGGGTTACTATACTTATTTACTCGATTACGATTCGGTGACCAACAAGTACTTTTCGTTTCAGGACATTAAACGTTCGGTAAAACAAACCCGCAGTGTAGTGACTTCAGGAAGAGTGAACGACCTTAATTTTTCTTACGCGTATTCTTTTAAGGATAAATTTTATTTTGGTGCCAGTTTGGGCGTTCCTCAGGTAAATTATGTATCAACTACCACACACACCGAGGTGGATGATAAGGATAGTATGCGTGTAGCCATCTATTCAGGTACTTCAGGCGATTCGGTAGCAACTACGTACCTGGAAGATCCACCCTTTGTGCGCAGAAGTCTTTTAGGATTTAACAGCTCACAATACACAGAGTATTTTAAAACGACCGGAAGTGGTTTGAACCTGAAGCTGGGGGGCATTGTTCGGTTGAGCGATATGTTCCGTGTGGGCATGTATTATCATACACCCACTTTGTACAGGCTTTCAGATGTGTATTACAACAGCATGAGTGTTTCCTTTGATAAAAATCCGTCGAGTTTATGGACGGACAAACAGCCTGCGGATGGTGGTACCTATAGTTATAACATCATAACCCCCTCTAAACTGAGCGCGAATCTCGCTTTTATATACAAGAAGGCGGCCGTTGTGGCTGTTGATTACGAAGTGGTTAATTATGGACGGGCACAATTAACCAGTACCAATGTGGCGGATTTTGCCGGGGTTAATGCCGTAATTAAGGAAAAGTACAGCCAGGGACAAAACCTGCGTGTGGGTGTAGAGTTAAACCTGAGTCCGATCATGCTGCGTGCAGGATATTTTATGCAGGGCAGTCCTTTCGGGGATGTATTTAACGGCAAATTTGTAAGAAATACCTTCAGTGCGGGAGTGGGTTACCGCACCAAAAATAATTTTTATTTCGACGCAACTGTTTCGAAGACCTTTAGTACGGAAGATTATTACCTGTTTACCACAATGGATACCAAGGCGACGCTGAAGTATAATACCACTTTGCTTTCGCTTACTGCAGGGATCAAATTCTAATCCCGATCTTTTTCTTTATTTTTTTGAGATAAACACCGCTTATCTTCGAGTTAATTTCTAATTTTAGGTCTTTAATACTAAATCATTATGGGCAAAAAAATACTCGCTAACGATGGCATTGATGCTGTTGGAAAAGAACTACTGGAAAAAGCAGGCTTTACGGTTGTTACTGAAAAAGTAGCACAAGAAAATCTGTCACAGGAAATTAATGACAAGGGTTATGTGGCCTTAACCGTGCGCAGTGCTACCAAGGTAAGAAAAGATGTAATTGATGCGTGTCCGGGACTAAAAGTAATTGGTCGTGGCGGTGTAGGTATGGATAATATTGATGTAGACTATGCCCGTGAAAAAGGAATTAATGTTATAAATACGCCGGCGGCATCGAGTAATTCGGTAGCGGAGCTGGTATTCGCGCATGCATTTAGTGCTGTACGGTTTTTATACGACAGTAACCGTCAAATGCCGGCGAGTGGTGAAGATAAATTTGATGACCTTAAGAAAAAATATGCCAAAGGAGTGGAACTCAGAGGTAAAACCTTTGGTATTATAGGGTTTGGAAGGATAGGGCAGAGCGTTGCAAAAATGGCTTTGGGACTTGGCATGAAAGTACTGGCCTTTGATCCTTTTGTAACAGAAGCCATTATCGATATTGAAATTGACGGCATTAGTCCCGTAAAAGTTCCGGTTAAAACGGTAGGGATGGACAAAGTGCTTCAGAATTCTGATTTTATTACCTTCCACGTTCCGGGAGGAAAACTGATCAGCCGTCACGAAATAGCTTCTATGAAAAACGGGGTTATTTTAATTAACACCGCTCGTGGAGGTGTGATTAATGAAGACGATTTACTGGAAGGTTTGAATGGCGGAAAAATAGCCTGCGCCGGTTTAGATGTGTTTGAGAACGAACCCCGTCCTTCGGTGGGCATTTTAAAGAACCCTAAAATTTCTATGACTCCACATATTGGCGCTGCAACAAACGAAGCCCAGGAACGTATTGGTGTGGAATTGGCGGAGAAGTTGATTGCGGCTTTAAAATAGTTAAAAGTCATTAGAGTTTAGTCGCCAGAAGTTAGTCATAAGTTGTAAAAATTCTTTTTCTAAGACCCTTTCTTTAGTTTAAGAAGAATCACTATCCACTAAAAGACTTTCGACTTGACTTTATGACTAAAGAATTAACTTTGCATTTTAAACACTGTATTAAAGACTCACGGCTGAAGACTTACGACCAAGAACTCACGACTAAAGACTACTAAAAAATGGCAACAGTACTTCCTTTTAAAGCACTCCGACCAACAAACGACAAGGTTCACCTCGTGGCCTCGCGCAGTATGGATGGGTATAACGTGTCTGAACTCAAAGACAAATTATCCGGGAATCCCTATACTTTTTTGCATGTGATTAATCCGGATTATGACGATGGGATCCGCACGCGTCCTGGTTCGAAAGAGCGTTTGGTAAAAGTAAAACGCAAATTCAAATCTTTTATCAAAGAAAAGATCTTTAAACAAGACGAGAAGCCGGCGTATTACATTTACCGTCAGATCAAGAATGAGATCGAATACATAGGTATTATCGCCTGCACCAGTATTGACGATTACATGAATGGTGTGATCAAGGTACACGAACAAACCATCACCCAGAGAGAGGAAAAATTAAAAGAATACCTGGAAGTGTGCGAGTTCAATGCCGAACCTGTTTTGTTTTGTTATCCAAATGACGCGGTACTCGATAAAATGATCGAGGATATTTCCAACAGTGTTCCTACTTACGATTTTACAACTACCGATAAAGTACGACACACGTTGTGGGTAGTGAGTCATGATAAAAATGTGGACACTATTGTAAAACGTTTTACCGCAATTCCTTCCATTTATATTGCAGACGGACATCACCGCTCTGCTTCCTCAGCTCTGTTGGGCAATGTGTTGCGCAAATCCAAAGGAAACTATACGGGCAAAGAAGCTTTTAATTATTACCTGGGTGTTTTCTTCGCGGAGACACAATTAAAGATCTATGACTACAACCGTTTGGTGAAAGACATGAATGAGCTGACGACTCCAGAGCTTTTAAAAAAATTAAAAACAAAATTTGATGTCAGGGAAGTCAACGAAACTATATTTAAGCCAACACGCAAGCACGAGATCAGCATGTATGTTTCCGGTAAATGGTATGCACTTACTGCCAAAGAAGGTACATATAACAGTAAGGATCCGGTTGGAAGTCTTGATGCTTCTATACTTACCGAACACATCCTTTCTCCTTTATTTGGTATCCATGATCTTAAAATTGATAAACGCATAGGTTTTGTACCAGGAATTAAAGGTCCGGAGGCCTTGAAGAAAAATGTGGACGAAGGGAAAGCCGAAGTGGCTTTTGGGTTATTTCCGGTGACAATGGATCATTTAAAATGGATCGCGGATACCAATAACATTATGCCGCCGAAATCTACCTGGGTGGAGCCAAAGATGCGGAGTGGACTGGTTATTTATAGTTTTGAGGAAGAAGCGGGGTAAATTTCTGCCGCAGATTCCGATGATTACACAGATTTATAAAGAAGGGAGCAAGTGCTGTGTGATCTTTTGAAGAACTAGCATTTTTACGAAATTAAATTTATTTGTGTCATCCGCGACAAAAAATGTCAGTAAAAGAAAATCTTATTCATATAAAGAACGATCTGCCTACAGGAGTGACTCTGGTAGCTGTTTCTAAAACCAAACCTAACGAGGCGGTGATGCAAGCCTATGAGGCTGGTCAGCGGGATTTTGGTGAAAATTACGTGCAGGAACTGGTGGATAAACAGGAGACACTTCCAAAAGATATTCGCTGGCATTTTATAGGGCACCTGCAGAGTAACAAGGTAAAATACATCGCACCTTTTGTTCACCTCATTCATGGCGTAGACAGTTTAAAATTGTTACAGGAAATCAATAAACAAGGAATTAAAAATGAGCGTGTGATTGAGTGTTTATTGCAAGTGTACATTGCGCAGGAAGAAACTAAATTTGGGCTTTCTTTTGAGGAATGTGAGGAGGTGCTTAATTCCCCTGTGTTTAAAGAACTTAAAAACATCCGGGTGCTCGGATTTATGGCCATGGCCAGTAATACGGAAAGTGAAACGCAGATCCGAAAGGAGTTCGGATCACTCAAACACTTCAGCGACAAACTTCAATCTAACAGCACCTCTAATTTTAAACCCGGCATTTTGAGTTTTGGTATGAGCGGAGATTACAAACTTGGTGTGGAATGTGGCAGCACGATGGTACGTATTGGCAGTACTATTTTCGGGAGCAGAAATTATAACCCGTAAGTTTTTCTTGTTTTTAAATCCCAAAAATAAATCAATGAAGAACATTCTATATATTTTACTCTTATTTTCTTTCGGAGTCAAAGCGCAGGATACTCTGGTACTAAAAGATTCAACAAAAATTGTATCGCTTGTATTGATGCTTGGCGGGGATAGTATTCGTTACAAGAAGATAGAAAATATTGCGAATGAGAACGATATATTTAGGAAGATATCGGGAGAGTATCTGGTCAAGGCCGCCTTCTCCTTTAGCGAGGGAGGACTTCATATGCTGTTCTTGGAGTATATGGAGGGAGGCGATCTGTCACATTTACTCGCCGACGAAGTCTATCTGGACCAGGAAACAGCAAAGT